>NZ_VTOW01000003.1:600000-785558 GCF_012184425.1 Candidatus Manganitrophus noduliformans | reverse complement strand
CCAAGAAGAAGATGACGACGATGGGGAAGAGACTTATATGCGGAAAATGAATAATGGAAAAATGGGGATAACTAACTAAAATCATAAGAAAAAGCAGGATATGTTACGTATAGCACCTACTACTAAACGCCATCGGCTTTTTAAAACTTATTCATTATGAAGAGAAATGGTGGTTGAATAACTACAGTCTCCTATCCTCCCGAGCGCAACGGATTGGAGAACCCTCCTCTTTAGGAATCCTATTGTTCCAAATGTAAGTAATCCTAATTCCTTGTTAGACATAATCAATCGACTAGTTGTCAAATCGCGAAGATCCTCAAAAACCCACTTTATCTCAGGAGCTGGCGCGAGACAAACAGTTCGAAGCGTGTTAACGAAGGGAAGCTCCGAAGGGGGGCCGTCGGAGACAATCCAATGGCCCCCTTTTTTTAATTTCACTGTAAAATCTAACTTGCTTTTTGACGTTTACAAACCGTTCTCAATAACTCCATATCGGATTCGAACCAAACCTTCCGCTGCAGGATGGATTTTTTTCTATTGCGAGGAAAATTTCATATCGGCGATGTAGAAACGGCAGCTCTTCGGTTCCTACTTCGTTCGGGCGATTTGATTCGCCTCTTTTAACCATGATAGCGTTTTACTATTCTTGCAACACCGTCTTAAAAGGGAGGTGCTTTGATGAAATTGCTTGAAAAAAAAGTAGCGCTCGTGACCGGTGCCGGTTCGGGGATCGGTCGGGAAATCGCCTGCCACTATGCAGCCGCCGGCGCGGCGGTGGTCGTCTCGGACCTGAATGAGAAAGGGGGTGAGGAGACTGTTTCCAAAATAGCTTCAGACGGTGGGCAGGCCACGTTCCTGAAGGCCGACAGTTCGAAGCCGGCGCAGAGCGAAGCGCTCGTCACCGCTGCGGTAAAGCAATATGGCGGACTGCACATCGCATGTAACAACGCCGGGGTCGGAGGACCCTCGGCCCCGGTTGGAGAATACCCTCTTGACGCCTGGGACAAGGTGATCTCCATCAACCTTTCCGGCGTCTTTTATGGAATGCGGTATCAGCTTCCGGCAATGCTGGCGTCGGGAGGTGGGGCGATCGTGAATATCGCCTCGATTCTAGGACAGGTCGGGTTTCGCAATTCCTCAGCATACGTCGCCGCGAAGCATGGCGTGGTCGGGCTCACGCGCAATGCGGCGCTGGAGTACGGCACGCAAAAGATCCGCGTCAACGCGGTGGGCCCCGCATTTATCAAGACGCCGCTTCTCGACGAGATGGGGGATGAAGAAATAAAGGCGCTCGTGGCACTCCATCCGGTCGGACGCCTGGGTGAACCGGCAGAGGTCGCCAATCTGGTCCTCTGGCTCAGCTCGGACAAAGCATCGTTCGTCACCGGCTCTTACTATGCCGTCGACGGGGGCTACCTTGCGCAGTAACCGCCTTTAAAGGATCGGGTCGAGGCATACGAATTGCGCAATAGAGCCAGAAGGCATACTGGAAATCGAAGGGTACGAGGAGGCCGGTCTCTCATCGGCGCTTCGCCGCGATCCAACAATCTGATCTCGGGCGGGAATGCGCTTTTCGAGTTTTTCATAAAGGTACCATTAAGATAAAGAGCTCACTCGGTTCTGTCGCCTCGATTGCCACCGCCTCGTCGATCACCTTGGCCGCATCTCCCGGAGAGAGCGCCGTTCCATTCAGAAGAACAGCTCCCGAGATCAAATAGAGATAGGCGCCTTGGTCCCTTTCCAGATTCTTCTGGATCTGAACACCCGATTCGGGGGCCGCAGCAAACGCCTCCGCATCCTGCTCGATCGGAAGGGCGCCCGGCGCGCGGTTGGAGACCAGTGGGGTAAATCGGTTGAGCCGCTCTTCCTTCTTGACATGTTTTTGTTGCACACGCGGCGTCAGGCCTTGCTTCCAGGGGAAGATCCAGACCTGAATAAAGGTCATCGGCTCCGTTTTCGAATGATTGATCTCGGAATGCATCATGCCGCTCCCGATGGTGGTGTGCTGGACATCTCCCGGATAGAGCAGGCCGTCGTTTCCCAAATCATCGGCATGCTCGAAGACCCCCTGCGTGCAGTAGGTGATGACCTCCATCTCTTGGTGAGGATGCATCGGCCAGACCGCTCCGGGGATGAGTGTGTCGACATTAAAGACCCTCAATTTTCCAAAACCTGTATTCTCCGGATCGTTGTAATTGTCGAAGGAGAAATGCCAATCCCCCGAGAACCATCCTCCGTCAATATGAAAAATCTCCTTTCGTTTCCTCACATGCATCATAAAAACCTCCAATGAGGACGTTATCCATGACGGTATGTCTACGGACTGTTTTTATTGAAGCAAAAAATAGCAGTGACGTGGATCAATCTTCTCTTACGCTTCAGCCTTTCTCAGATATCCCCGCAAACCGCGTACCTTGAAACCGAGCGCGATCTGTATCGCTCCAATAATTATTTTCGGACGATTCGTACACTTACTAAGATCAGAGAAACATATCCTTTGATGCAGGGTCAATTCAGCGCAAAGGACTAATAGATGGTTCCGACAGGCACCGTATAGCGGTGTCTGAGCGAGTGATGGCTCAGATTGGCTGCTGCAGCGGCCCACTCTCCAACCGGGTTATAGACAGGCCGAACCAACCGGCGATAGGATCAGTCTATCGGCGAAACGTAAACTTTTGTGATTGGGAGGAGCATATGAAACCGAAGATCGGAATCATCGGAGAAGGAAATGTCGGCGGCGCGCTCAGACGGGGATTGGAGCGGGTGAAGTATGAGGTGAGAAGCGTCGGAAACGACCCCAAAGGGGTTCGGGAAACCGCGTCGTGGGGAGAGGCGATCATCCTCGCCGTCCCGTTCAACGCAGTGGAGGCGGTCGTGAGAGAAATCAGAGAAGCGGTGAGTGGAAAGGTGTTGCTCGACGTGACGAACGTTCTGACCCCCGATTACCAGCTCGCTTTGGGATGCACGACCAGCGGGGCCGAGGAGCTTCAAAAGAAAGTACCCGGCGCGAAGGTGATCAAAGCATTCAATACCGCCTTCGCCGGCCAGATGGACACCGGACGGATCAAGAACGAGCCGATCACCCTCTTTGTGGCGGGGGATGACGAGACAGCCAAAGCGACCGTGACTCAAATGGGGCGGGAGATCGGTTTTGATCCAGTCGATGCAGGCCCCCTTCAGAATGCCCGCTGGCTGGAGACATTGGGTTATTTTCACATTCAGCTCGGCTACACGCTGAAGATGGGAACCCAGATTGAATTCAAGCTGATCCGCTAAGCATTTTAGGAAGGAGGACTTGTTATGAATAACGTTGAGAGAAACAAGGAGTTGATGAAAACATTGGATGACGCCTGGAATTCCCAGGACTGGGAGACATTCAGGAAGCGCCACGCCGACAACACCGCCGTCTTCTGGCCGGGCAAACCGGAGTCGACACGGGGACGAAATGCGCACGAGGAGGAGTCGATTGAGTTCTTCAAGACCTTAATGATCCATACAAAATATTGTTCGGACAGGATGATTGGACCTGCTCGGTGGCGAAATTCACCGGCACGATGAAGGGGCCGATGAAGACGCCGGACGGCAAGACGATTCCACCGACCAACAAGAAATTCGAGGTGGAGTTCTGCACTGTTGCGCACTGGGACGAAAACGGCCAGATTCTCGAAGAAAGACTCTTCTACGATCTGGTCGGCTTGATGCAGCAGATCGGACTCGCCGGGGGGGAAGCAAAGGCGGCGTAACCCTGTGGGTGGCGAATTCTTAATTTACGCTGCCATGGGTGTTTGGAACCGGCCCCGACAATGCGGCCTCCATTGGTAAGCATCGAGGCGAGCACCTCCAAGAACAGGATGACCCGCCATTCCAGAAGGGGTTTCTCCGTTCAACGCGGAATGAACCCGGTATCCATTATAATAGGTTCTAAACTCCTCCAGCTTGCGTGCAAGGTCTATCTCACCCCAGAAGAGAACGTGATCTAGATATTCGCGTCGAATCGTTCCGATCAGTCGCTCGATAAAAGGATGTGATATCGGTACATATGGAATGCTCTTGATTTCCCCATCTCCAGAATCCGTAGATTTGCCTGCCATCGATGAAACGTAAATAATGGATCGTGATCTGAACTGAGGTATTTCGGGACTCCCATCCTGGAGATGGCGCGATTAAACATTCGGCAGACTGCGACCCCATCGATATCGCCGGCGTGAATTCCGAATCCGATGATCCGACGTGTGAATTGGTCCATGACCACCATCACCCAATAGCTCTTCAACCGGATCGATTCGCATCGGAACAAATCGACGCTCCAAAGACTATCTCGCGTATTTCCAATGAAAGTAAGCCAGGACGGCCCACCATCAGTCGAGGAGGGGTGATAATGTTTCGTGAGGACTCTGTGCACCATATCTTTGTCGATCGCCACGCCAAAGACTCTGCAGATCAAGAGCGCAATACGTGGACAGCCATACCGGGGGTTCCTCCGTTTTGTTTCAACAATAGCACGGATGATTTCTTCGGAGGGGCCCTTCGGCCCCGGCTTTCTTTTTCTTCGGGATGAGAACAGCAGCCGGTATTTGGCCTTCACGAGAACTTCATGAAGGCGCAAGAGCGTCGATGGTTTCACGATCACCGCGTTTTGGGCTAGTCGGCCAGGGTTGATTAAGAGCGTCCAGAGTCCGAGAAGGAAGCGGTCCAATGGGCTGAGATTCGGAGCTCTTTTGCGAGACCGGTTGAGGAGGATCAACTGGTGCTTCAGCAAAAGCGATTCGGCCAGGACCGTCTTCGTCCCTCCTGGCCGAATCAGGCGTATGACGATGGAAACGAAATGTAGGAAAAGTAGGAGTACGTTTTTCATAATGAGCGAGCGTAGCGCATTGGGTGGCAGTTCGCAAGATTGATTTTGAACTCAATTTTCAGGCGAACTAAGAATTCGCCACCCACAGGTTTCCGCCTCCTTCTCCAAAATGCCTCCTTTGGGGGGTTGTCTGTACTTTCGAATTGTCGCAAAATGAAGCTATAAGGCTCAAAAACCTCAGTTTGTCGTCAACCTTAGGAGGGAAGAAACCCTTGTCGTTCAGAACTTCTAAAGCACTCCTCTTGCTCGTCGTGTGGTTTTGGATCTGGGGGATCTGTCCGTGGGATGAGTCTTCTTCCATGGCCCAGTCTCTCACACAGACCCGGGCTCCCCATGGACATCAGGAAGCCGATCATCCTCACCATGCTTCCAAGGGAGGCGAGCATTCCTGTTCCGCGTCCACTCTCTACAGCAATCTCCAGATGCGAGCGGATCGACCGCACTCTCCGGCCGAAGGGTCTCCTTCTTCTGACACCGTTATTGGAGATCTCGCGTCTTCAATCGGCTCCGAATCCCGCCTCCGCCCGGCAGATCCTTTCATGCGGAGAGCTATCCTCCCAAAGTTGCTGACCGACTATTATCAGCTTTATTCCAATTACCGGATTTGATCGTATTTTTTTTGTTAGGAATTGGTTTCTCTTTTTGAGAGAGACCAATGCTCAGGTTTTCGCTGTCGATGGATATCTACATTCTAAATACGGAGGAAGAAATGAAAAAATGGATCAAACCAATTCTATGGCTGTTGCTCATTGCTTCTATCGCTGTTCCCCGGGCCGCCTTTGCTCAAATGGAGGGTGGAGGAAGAGAGGGAATGATGGGTGGGGGCATGATGGGCGGCGGGATGCCGATGATGCAGAAGATGATGGGAATGCACAGCATGGACGGCGGAATGATGGAGATGATGAAGATGATGCAGGCCATGTCCCGCCTCGATCTCACCCCTGATCAGAAGAAGAAAATCGAATCACTTAAGCTAAAACATCAGAAAGAAGCAATCCCGCTCTTCTCGAAAATCGAGATGGCCAATGTTGAAATCAAAGAGCTGATTTTGGCCGATCCGGTCGATCTGGAGAAGGTGAAAGCAAAGGTAAAGGAGAAGCATGCCGCGATGGCCGATCTGGAGGCGAGTCATCTTGCTCTGGCGCAGCAGATGAAAGGCGTTTTGACCCCCGAGCAGCGGCAGAAGATGGAATCGATGATAATGGAGCTGGGGCCGATGATGGGAGGTCCATCCGGGAAAGACAAGGCTGAGACCGGCGCCAAACCGGCTCCGAAGGAACCGGAAGGCGACGCTTCGGAGGGGGGCGACCCTCATGGACATTGATCAAGCCGAATGAAGAGTCCCGCCGCAAGCGGCGGGGACTCTTCAACGGAGGTTAAAATCCTCAACCAAGGAGAAAGAGGTGGAAACGCACCATCCTTCCCGGGGCCGCAAGAGCGCTCGGTTTCATCCGGCGCTGATTGCTTTTCTCCTGATCGCTGTCTTCTTTCTTTTGTCGGAGCACCGGGCGCACTTCTTTGGGATCCTCCCGTACCTGCTGTTGCTCGCTTGCCCGTTTCTTCACCTGTTTATGCACAGGGGACATGACGGAGAAGCAGGTTCAACCGATCAGACGAAAGAGAACCATCAACCTTCGATAAGGAGATAAGTCATGAATGAATCATCCGCTTACGGCCTCTGGTCCCTGGTCGTGATCAATTCACTGGTCTTTATTATTTTCGCCTTCAGCTTCACGCATCCCCACACAAAACGGGATTGGCGATCGTTCGGCGCCTTCTCGGCGTTTATCATTGCGCTCTTCACGGAGATGTATGGTTTTCCGTTGACGATCTATCTGCTCTCGGGCTGGCTGCAGCGGCGCTATCCGGGGGTTGACTTTTTCTCGCATGATGCGGGTCATTTATTGGAGATCCTCTTTGGCTGGCGGGCGAATCCTCATTTCGGCCCCTTTCATTTGCTCAGCGGTCTCCTGATCGGCGGGGGCTTCATCCTTCTTGCATCGGCTTGGCGGGTTCTCTATCGAGCGCAGCGCAATCATACCCTGGCGGTCACCGGCCCCTATGCGCGGGTGCGTCACCCCCAGTATGTTGCGTTTACGCTGATTATGTTTGGGTTCTTGCTGCAGTGGCCGACCCTGCTGACCCTGCTGATGTTTCCGATTCTTGTCTTCATGTATGTCCGCCTGGCGCGCCGTGAGGAGCGGGAAGTCCTGACGGAGTTCGGCGAGCCATATGTCTATTATATGGCGAAAACGCCGGCCTTCTTCCCGCGCCTCTCCCAGGACGTTCAGAAAGAACGGATAAGACCCAGAAAAGGGGGGAGATAGGGTCGGAATCGATCACTCTTTTCAGGGAGGTTCCCATGCGTAACTGGGCTTGGCTCTGTCCTTACATGATGATCGGGTTGGCGACGGGGGTCCTGGTGCTCTTCGGCCTGACCCTTTGGAGCGCTTTTCTGATTGCTCTGTTGTTGGTCTGTCCCGCGGTGATGTTATGGGGGGCCTGGCAGGGAACACATCCACGTCATTAAAGAAAGGGTTCAGATTGAATGGCGCTTCGACCTTACAAGATGAGACTCTCCGATCTGAACCGTCTGCGCAAGATTCTCGTCATCGTCGTCGAATCGGGCGGAGGGATGCTCATCGATCGGCTACGGCTCCGGTATCTCCTTCCGCTTCGGTATCGGATTGTTCATCTCTTCAGAGGAAGGTCCATCGAAGAACACCAGATCCAGGTTGAAGTGGCCCAGCCGATTCTCTCGCCCCCCGCCTTGAGAACCCTTCTGGAGCGGTTGGGACCGACCTTTATCAAATTAGGGCAGATATTGAGCATGCGCGCCGATTTGGTTGGCGAGACCCTCTCGCAGGAGCTCTCCAAGCTGCAGAGCCATGCCCCTCCCTTTTCGTATGAGGAGGCGAGAAAAATTCTCCGGGAGGAGTTGGGCGGCTCGCCCGAGGAGCGGTTCAAGTCATTTGAAGAGAAACCGGTCGCCGCCGCCTCCCTGGCCCAGGTCCATCGGGCCTTCCTGGAAGAGGGAACCGAGGTTGCCGTCAAAATCCAGCGGCCCGGCATTCAGAAAATCATTACCCAGGATATTCATATTCTCTTCTTCCTCGCCGGCCTGGCCGAGCGCTTCTTCCCGGAGCTGCGGCCCTATCGGCCGACACGGGTCGTCAAGGAGTTCGCCGACTGGACGCTGAGGGAGCTCGACTTCAGGGCGGAGGGCCGCAATGCGGAGCGGTTCCGCTATATCTTTCGAGACAATCCCGACATCACCATTCCGAAGGTCTTCTGGGACCGGACCACCGAGCGGGTCCTGACCGCTTCGTTCTCCCACGGGGACAAGGTCACCGATCTCGACCGGATCGAGACGTTCGGCGGCGATCGAAAGCGGCTTGCCGCGATCGGCGTGAGCGCCTTCTTCCAGCAGTTCTTCGTCGCGGGATTCTTCCATGCCGATCCCCATCCGGGAAACTTCTTCGCCATGCCGGATGGGCGGCTCTGCCTCCACGATTTAGGGATGGTCGGATATCTGGACGAAGCGTCGCGCCGGGAGCTGTTGAGCTGTCTGATCTCCTTTGTCAATAAAGACATTGAAGGGTTCACGCGACATCTGCTTCATCTCGCGACGATCGATGAGGAGAGCGATCTCGCCGGGTTCCAGAGAGATATCGCCGGCATCTTGAGCGAGTTCTTTTTCACGGAGCATCCGCCGAGCGTTACCTGGGCATTCTTCCGGGTGATCAACCGGGGGGCGAGAAGCGGGATTCGATTTCCTGCCGATCTCGCCCTCTTCGGCAAGGCGCTCGCCACCACGGAGGGGATGGGTACAAAACTCTACCCGAAGTTTGATTTCAACAAGGAACTCGAACCGTATGTGATGCGCGCCTTGAAAGATCAATTCAGCCCGACGAAGATGTTCCAAAAACTTCAGGCTGATCTTCTCGACCATGTCGGTTTTCTCGCCTCTCTTCCCGAAGAGATCAAACACGCGCTCGCCAAAATCGAGAAGGGAGAGATCGGCGTTAAAATCGACACCCAGGAAATTCAAGGGATGAAGCGGGAGTTTGATCGGCAGAACGACTTACGAATATTGGGGATGGTTTTAACGGCAGTGGTCCTCGCGACATTCGGTTTGCTTCACCTGGAGGGGAAGGATTCCCTTGGGGGGATTCCGTTCAGCACCCTCGGCATGGTCGTGTCGGCGGCCCTGTTCATCTGGTTTTTAACGCGACTGAGAAAGGGGCCGGAGGCCTGAATCGAGGTTAATCTCCTTCTGAGGTGTTGTGTTCTTGGGGTCTTTTGTTCAGAATGGAGGGAAGTGGATTCTAAAAAATCAATTTAATGCATGTGAAGGCTTTAGAAAGGAGCGTACGATGAGCAGAGTAAAAGTGGCCGTGAATGGTTATGGCGTGATCGGAAAGCGGGTGGTCGACGCGGTTCGAAAACAAGACGATTTGGAATTGGTCGGCGTGGCCGACATCGTGACCGACTACCGGATTAAAACTGCGGCGATCTTGGGGATTCCCGTCTTCGCGGCGGCGCCGGAGAAAGCGACGGAGATGCGATCCGCTGGGATTCCGGTCGCGGGGACGGTGGACGAACTTCTGTCCCGGGTCGACGTGGCGGTCGATTGCACCCCCAAGAAGATCGCCGCCGGAAACAAAGCGCGTTACGAAAAGGCTGGGATCAAAGCGATCTTCCAAGGAGGCGAGGCACACGCGCTGACCGGCCATTCGTTCGTGGCGCAGGCGAACTACGAAACAGCGCTCGGCCGAAGCATGACCCGGATCGTCTCCTGCAACACCACCTCCATCGTCCGCACGCTCACGGCGCTGAAGAAGGCGGGGCTGTTGAAGCGCGCACGGGGGACCCTGATCCGCCGGGCCTCCGATCCATGGGAGTCGCACCTCGACGGCATCCTGAACACGGTCGTTCCGGAGAAGGTGATCCCCAGCCATCAAGGACCCGACGCGCGGACCGTCGACCCCGATCTGGATGTCGTCACCATCGCCGTGAAGGCCCCGGAAAACATCAGCCATCTCCATACCTGGTGGGTCGAGCTGACCCGATCTTCCACAAAGGAGGAGGTCCTCGCCGCGTTTCGCGCGGCGCCTCGGATTGCGTTTGTTCGGATGGAAGAAGGGGTAACAGCGATCAACAGCACGAAGGAGCTGATGTCGGATCTGGGGCGCTCACGGGCCGACCTCTATGAGGTGGGCCTCTGGGAAGACGTTCTTACCGTCGAGAGGAATGAAGTTTACTATACCTATCAGGTCGACAATCAGGCGATCGTCATTCCCGAGACGATTGATGCGATCCGGGCGCTGGCCGGGATCGAGAAAGATGCGATGAAGTCGATCGAGAAAACCGACAGGGCGCTGGGAGTGGTGAAAGAATTTCTTCAAATTGAAAAGGAGAAGGCGGAGGCGGCCTAGCGCTTTCGAAAGGGCATCGATGAAGACGAGCATTATCGAGGTCGGGGAGATCCTCTCGCCGCTGAGCGCCCGCGGCGTGGAAAAGCAGTTGATGCGTCTGCCGGGGGTGAAGCGGGTGGAGGTCAATCCGGTCTCGGATACCGCCACGGTGATGTATGACGAGGCGGTGATCGATCTCAAAACGATCAAGAAGCGGGTGGAGGAGTGCGGCCATCATTGTCACGGCGAGATGGTTCCCAAGCACATCTGCGTGCCGGAAGATCCGGCGGCGATGCCGGCCCCGATGGAGAGACATCGGGAGCATACCGCCAATTCGACAGCTCCAAAAGCCGCTCCCGCGATGGCGGAGATGGCGCACGAGATGGGGCATGGCCCCGGGATGGATTTAGCGGAGATGGCGCGCGACATGCGCAACCGCTTTTGGATCGCCTTGCTCTTTTCGGTTCCGATTTTTCTCTATACGCCAATGGGAATCGATTTCATCCGGCTGACTCCCCCTTTTGGTTTGAGTCTCAACGTCTGGCTTTTTCTCTTGGCCAGCGCCGCGATCCTCTATCCTGGCTGGCCTTTCGTGATCGCCGCCGTCCGGGCGATTCGAAACGGCGCGCTGAACATGGCGGTCCTCGTCGTGCTGAGCGTCGGAACCGGCTACCTCTTCAGCGTTGGCGCGACCTTCTTCTTCCAAGGAGAGCAGTTCTACGAGGCGGCCTCCGTTCTGCTGGTTTTTATCCTGCTCGGTCACTGGCTGGAGATGCGGGCCCGCGCCGGGGCGTCCAGCGCGATCCGGGCGCTGATGGACCTCGCCCCACCGATGACCACCGTCCTCAGGAACGACCGCGAGGTGGAGATTCCGACGGCGGAGGTGGAGGTTGGTGATTTGATCGTGATCCGTCCTGGGAACAAGATCCCGGTGGACGGCGAAGTCGTCGAGGGGGCGTCACTCGTCGACGAATCGATGCTCACCGGCGAATCGATGCCGGTGAGTAAGGCGCCGGGCGACACGGTGATCGGGGCCACGATCAATAAGAGTGGAACCTTCCGCTATCGCGCCACCAAGGTCGGAGCCGACACCGCGCTCGCCCAGATCGTGAAGCTGGTCCAGGAGGCGCAGAACTCGAAGGCTCCGGCGCAGCTTCTCGCCGATCGCGCCGCCCAGTGGCTCGTCGTTTCCGCGATTGGAATCGGTCTGATCACCTTTGCGTTTTGGTACGGATGGGCGGACCGCCCCCTTCTCTTTGCAATGACCCTCACGATCACGGTCTTCGTCATTGCCTGCCCCGACGCGTTGGGATTGGCCACCCCGATGGCGGTGATGGTCGGAACCGGGCTCGGCGCGATGAACGGGATTCTCTTCAAGAACGCCGCGGCGTTAGAGGAGGCGACCAAGCTGGATGTCGTTGTTTTCGATAAGACCGGGACCTTGACGATGGGACAACCGGAGGTGGTGGAGGTGGCGACCGGCGCCGGAAGAGGCGCAGACGAAGTTCTCTCCTTGGCGGCGGCGGTCGAAGAGGGATCGGAACACCCGCTGGCCCAGGCGATTCTCCGTCGAGCGGAAGGGCTCCAGCGGAAGCCGGCAAAAGGGTTTACCGCCATCGAGGGAAAAGGAGCGCGGGCCGAGGTCTCCGGCCGGTCGGTGCTTCTCGGGAATCGGCGGTTGATGGAGGAAGAAGGGATCGACATGAGCGGCCTTGATGCGGCGTCAAACCAGTTTCAAGGATCCGGGAGAACGGTGACCCATGTCGCTCAGGATCGAAAACTGATCGGTCTGATCGCGATCGCGGACGCCTCCCGTCCCACCGCCGCCGAGGCGGTGAAGAAATTGAGAGATCGGGGAGTTCATGTCGCCATGCTGACCGGCGATAACCGCGCGACGGCCGAGAGGATCGCCGCGGAGCTGGGGATCGAGATCGTCCTGGCCGACGTCTTGCCGGGGCAGAAGGCGGAGAAGATCAAGGAGCTTCAGTCGCAGGGGAAGAAGGTGGGGATGGTGGGGGACGGGGTCAACGATGCTCCGGCGCTCACGCAAGCCGATGTCGGATTCGCGATCGGCGCCGGGACCGATGTGGCGATGGAGAGCGCCGATGTGGTGTTGATGAAGAGCGATCCGTATGATGTGGTCGGCGCGATCGAGCTTTCCCGCGCGACGCTGCGGAAGATGCGGCAGAACCTCTTTTGGGCGGTTGCTTACAACGTGATTGCCTTTCCGCTGGCGGCGGGAGTATTCTATCCGATTACGATCAGCCCGGAGGCGGCGGCGCTCTCGATGTCCGGAAGCACGGTCCTGGTGGCGATGAACGCCATGTTGCTGAGGTGGACGCGCCTTGCGGGGATTCGAAAATCGTCCGCCGTATCGACTGAAGAAAAGAGCCACGAGAAAACGCATCAGATGCGCCGAGCGGCATGAGGAAAAAGAAAGGGGCGCCAATTAAAAGAGGACTTCTTGCATTCATCGCGCTCTTATTCGCCTCGGCGACGGCGCTGGCCGGGGAGTACCGCTTGGTCATCGATGAAACGCCGGTCAATATCACCGGCCGGGAGCGGACGGCGATGACGATCAATGGCGCGGTTCCCGGTCCCGCGCTCCGATGGCGAGAAGGGGAGGAGGTGACGCTTCAGGTTACCAACCGTCTCCGGGAGCCGACCTCGATCCACTGGCACGGCGTAATCGTACCGAACACGATGGACGGCGTTCCCGGCATCAGCTTCGAGAATATCGCTCCGGGCGAGACGTTCACCTACCGCTTCACCGTCAAGCAGAGCGGGACCTACTGGTATCACAGCCACTCCGGCCTGCAGGAGCAGTCCGGGATCTACAGCCCCCTGATCATCGACCCGGCGAAGCCGGAGCCGTTCCAATACGACCGGGAGTATGTCGTCATGCTCTCCGATTGGACCGATGAGAATCCGGAGTGGGTCCTGGCCAAGCTCAAGAAGCAGAGCGGCTACTACAACTTCCACAAGCGAACGTTTTTCGATTTTTTCCGGGATGCCCGTCGGAACGGCTGGGGAGCGACACTCTCCGACCGCCTTGCCTGGGGCCGGATGCGGATGGACCCGACCGACATCGCCGATGTCACCGGCTACACCTACACCTTCCTCATCAACGGTCAGCCCTCCAAAGCGAACTGGACCGCCCTCTTCAAACCGGGAGAGCGGGTACGGCTGCGATTCATCAACGCGGCCTCGATGACCTACTTCGACCTCCGGATCCCGGGCCTCAAGATGGAAGTGGTGCAGGCCGATGGGCAGAACATCCAGCCGGTGACGGTCGACGAGTTCCGGATCGCCGTCTCGGAAACTTATGACGTGATCGTTACGCCGCAGGAGGATCGGGCCTATACCCTCTTCGCCGAGGCGATGGACCGCAGCGGCTATGCGAGAGGGACGCTCGCGCCACGTCCTGGGATGTCGGCTCCTCTTCCGGAAACGCGGCCTCGGCCGATCCGCACGATGGCCGATATGGGAATGTCAGAGGGGGCGCACGAAATGAAGCCGGGTGGGAAGGCGCCTGCGGCGGAAGACCCAATGCCGGGAATGGAGCACGACGCAATGGGCCATGGAGATAGCATCTCTGATGGCCTAGAAAATGGAGCGGCCACTCGAATGTCTTCCGAGGAACCGCCCGTGATGCACGGCCCTGACACCCACGGACGGGGAAATTCGATGGTCGCAATGGCGCCGAGGAGTCGCCTTCGGGAGCCCGGCGCCGGGCTTGAGAATACAGGGACGCGGGCCTTGACCTATGCCGATCTGCGCGCTTTGGAGCCGGGCTACGATCGCCGCCCGCCCGAACGGGAGATCGAGCTTCACCTCACCGGCAACATGGACCGATACATCTGGGGATTCAACGGGAAGAAGCACTCGGAGGCCGACCCGATCCGGCTTCGGCATGGGGAGCGGCTGCGCGTCATCTTCGTGAACGACACGATGATGGAGCATCCGATTCACCTGCACGGGATGTGGATGGAGCTCGACAACGGAAACGGGGAGTACAATCCCCGGAAGTTCACGATCAATGTGAAGCCGGGGGAGCGGCTCTCCTTTATCATGACGGCGGATGCGCCGGGAGCGTGGCCCTTCCACTGTCATCTCGCCTACCATATGGCTTCGGGAATGATGTTGGATGTGATGGTATCCGATGACGGGGAGAAGGCCCACCCATGACATTCATGAACGGGTCGATGATCGCCGGCGTCTGCCTTATCGCTCTTGTCGCTTTCGCTCCGGCCGCTCTTGCAGACAGTCCGGAAATGGCCGCGGAGGAAGACTCTCGGCTCTATACATTTTTAGAGATCGAGCAATTCGAATACCGGATTGGAAGTGAAGACACTCTGAGTTGGGAGGCGCAGGGCTGGATCGGTGGAGACTACAACAAAGTCTGGCTGAAGACCCAAGGCGATCACACAATCGATAAAGAGACGAAAAACGCCGAGGTTCAGCTTTTATACAGCCGGGCCATTGCGGCGCTTTGGGACCTTCAGATCGGGGGTCGTTACGATGTAAAGCCCGATCCTTCGCGCGGCTACGCCATTTTTGGGATTGAAGGGCTTGCCCCCTACTTCTTCGAGATCGACGCGGCGGTGTTTGTGAGCAATAAGGGGGATGCGTCGGCTCGCATTGAGGCGGAGTACGAGCTGCTCCTGACCCAGCGGCTGATCGTCCGGCCGTCCGTGGAGCTGAATTTCGCCGCCCAAGAGGTCAAAGAGCTCGATATCGGTTCCGGCTTGAGCGAGGTCGAGCTCGGCTTGCGGGTCCGTTATGAGATTGTCCGGGAGGCCGCCCCATACATCGGCGTCTCCTGGGAGCGTAAAGCCGGTCGCACCGCCGATTTCGCGCGGCGTAAAGGGGAAGATGTCGGTGACCTGACATTCGTCACCGGCGTCCGCTTCTGGTTCTGAAAGGACCTGCTCGGAGACTAGAGAAGGAGATCTGTGCAAAACCTACGTGCTCTCATAAAATCGCTTTTCTGGAAGGTTTTCATCCGCGCGCGATGGCTCTTCCGTTCCCCTCAAAAAAGGGAGCGGAGATCGGCGACCGGGTTCCCGATTTTATGCTGAGCGATCTCGCCGGCCGATCATTTACCCTCTTGGAGAATTTCCCGACGAAGGGAGCGGTCCTCTGGCTCACCAACCTTTGCAGCAGCTGCGAGGAGCGGATCTCGCTGCTCCAGCGGACCTATGAGAAGCATCGGGACCGGATCGAGATCTTCGCCCTCTCCACGCTTGCAGACGATCGCGCGACGCCGGAGCGGATTCTCCGAACGCATCGAATGACCTTTCCACTCCTTTTGGACCCGGGCGACTGGGTGGGAAAGAGGCTCGGACTGCCGCACCCTCCGGGGCCTGTCCGCTTTACAATCTGTTGATTTTGGACTCCTCCGGTATTGTCCGGTTTAAAAGCCACCTCTCGGCGATCAGTGATCAGACGTTTGTGGACGCCCTGCGAAAGATCGAGCTTCTCCCGGAATCCAACGCTCCCGGGGAAGCGCGACACACCGCTTAGGTCAAAATAGGTTTCCTTGAGTCGTTTATTTCTCCCGCGTTCGGTTCGGTAAAATACCCCTTTTGAGGGATTGTATCGTATCGGCGATCGGGGGAAACTTGAAAAATATAGAAAGGGAGGGAAATCATGGCGACCGATCCGGTCTGCGGGATGGAAATGGAAATAGAGGAGAAAAAAGCGGCCGGTAACATCGAGTACGAGGGGCAAACCTATTTCTTTTGCAGCGTGCACTGTCTAGAAGAGTTTAAAGCCGAGCCGGGAAAATATAGGGGAGAGGCCCCGCAACAGACGGCTCAACCGGAAAATCGGTCCAGAGAGGGAAAGACCGAATACACCTGCCCGATGCACCCGGAGGTGGTTCAGGATCGTCCTGGGAGTTGTCCCAAGTGCGGCATGGCGCTGGAGCCGCGGACGGCGGCAGCCGAGGAGGACACCGCCGAACTCGACGAGATGACCCGCCGCTTCTGGATCAGCGCGGCGCTGGCCGTCCCGGTCTTCCTCAGCGCGATGGCCGCCGAGTTCCGGCCGGAAGGTGTAGCCGGGATCGTCAATCCCAAACTCCGGCAGTGGGTTGAAATGGTGCTCTCCGCCCCCGTCGTCTGGTGGGGGGGATCGGTCTTTCTCGTCCGCGGCTGGAGATCAGTCGTCACGCGAAATCTCAACATGTTCACTTTGATCGGTTTGGGGATCTCGGTGGCATGGATCTACAGCGCGGTCGCCGTCCTCTTTCCCGGACTCTTTCCGAAGTCGGTCTTCAACGAGATGGGGGTGGTTCCGGCCTATTTCGAAGCGGCCGCCGTGATCACCGCTTTGGTGCTGTTGGGGCAGGTGTTGGAACTGCGGGCGCGCAGCCAAACCAGCGCCGCCATCAAGCTGTTGCTGGGGCTGGCACCCAAGACCGCGCGGATCGTCCGCGCCGATGGGACGGAAGAGGATATCCCGCTCGAAAAGGTGATGCCGGGAGAGATCCTCCGGGTCCGCCCCGGCGAGAAGATTCCGGTTGACGGAACGGTCATCGAGGGAAAAAGCAGCGTCGATGAATCGATGGTGACCGGGGAACCGATTCCGGTCGAAAAAACCGAGGGAACGCGGCTGATCGGCGCCACCGTCAACGGCACCGGGAGCCTCTTGATGAAAGCGGAGCGGGTCGGCGCCGACACCCTCTTGTCTCAAATCGTCCATATGGTCGCCGAGGCGCAGCGCTCGCGCGCCCCGATCCAAAAAATGGTCGATACCGTCTCCGGTTATTTTGTTCCGGCAGTCGTGACGGTCGCCGTGATCACAATGGTTGTCTGGGGATTCTGGGGGCCGGAGCCGCGGCTCGCCCACGCCGTGATCAACGCCGTCGCTGTCCTGATCATCGCCTGCCCCTGCGCTCTGGGGCTGGCCACGCCGATGTCGATCATGGTTGGCACCGGAAAAGGGGCCATGATGGGGGTATTGATCAAAAACGCCGAGGCGCTGGAGATCATGGAAAAGGTGGATACGCTGGTGGTCGATAAGACCGGGACCCTGACCGAAGGGAAGCCGAGGCTGGTTGCGGTCATTCCAGTCGAAGGGATCGACGAGAAAGAGGCGTTAAGACTGGCCGCAACATTGGAAAAGGGGAGCGAGCATCCCTTGGCCGAGGCGATTGTCCGAGGCGCCGAAGAGAAAGGACTGACCCTGGAAAAAACCGACAACTTCCAATCGGTGACGGGAAAAGGGGTGACCGGCGAAATAGAAAATCACAGAGTGGCGCTCGGAAATCAGAGTCTGTTAAAAAGCCTCGAGATCGATTCCGGCGATCTGCCGCAGCAGGCGGACCGTCAGCGCGCCGAGGGGCAGACGGTCATGTTCTTGAGCGTTGACGGCAAAGCCGCCGGTTTGATCGGTGTGGCCGATCCGATCAAGGAAACCACCCCGGAGGCGATCAAAAATCTCCACGCCGAGGGGATCAGAGTGGTGATGCTCACCGGCGACAGCCGCAAGACCGCCGAGGCGGTGGCGGGCAAGCTCCACATCGACCATGTTCAAGCCGAAGTATTGCCCGAGCAGAAAGCGGAAGTGGTCAAACAACTTCAAACCGAAGCGCGGACCGTGGCGATGGCGGGAGACGGCATCAACGACGCCCCTGCCCTCGCCCAGGCCCAGGTCGGGGTCGCCATGGGGACCGGCACCGATGTGGCGATGGAGAGCGCCGGCGTGACGCTGGTCAAGGGGGATCTACGTGGCATCGTCCGGGCCCGCCGACTCAGCCGGGCGACGATGCGGAACATCCGTCAGAACCTCTTCTTCGCCTTTATCTACAACACGCTCGGCGTTCCGATCGCCGCAGGGGTGCTTTATCCCGTTTTCGGTCTTCTCCTCTCGCCGATGATCGCCGCCGCGGCGATGACCTTCAGTTCGGTCTCGGTCATCATGAACGCCCTGCGGTTGAGAAGGCTGCGATTATGAAAAATAGAGGGAGGTCATCATGAAGCCGACCGATCAACTGAAGAAGGAACACGAAGCGATCCTCCTCCTGCTGAGGGTGCTGGACAAGGTCGCCGCGCGTTTGGAGGCGGGAGAGCGGGTGGATGCGACCGATCTTGACCGAATGTTGGAGTTTATCCGAATTTTTGCCGACCGATGCCATCATGGAAAAGAAGAGACGTTTCTTTTTCCTGCGCTGGAAGAAGCCGGAATGCCGAGAGAGGGGGGACCGGTCGGGGTCATGTTGCAGGAGCACGATCAGGGCCGTCGGTATGTGGAAGCTCTTTCCAAGGCCGTTGCCGGTTATCAGGCCGACGATCCGGAAGCGGCCGCTTCGTTCGCCGCGTCGGCCCGGAGCTACATTCAACATCTGACCCAACATATCGAAAAAGAAAATCACATTCTGTTTCCGATGGCGGATCGTTTCTTAAGCGACGGCAAGCAGAAGGCGCTCTTAAACGCGTTCGACCGGATCGAGGAAGAGGTGGTCGGCAAAGGAAAACATGAGGAGTTTCATCTCCTCCTCGATCACCTCAGCGAGGTATATCTAAAGTAATCCGGACTTGCTCGACCAGGGCATTCGTGTCTTGAAAAAGGGGACGAACCCCATCATGAATGATCCGGTACGATACGTCGACATGCTCCCACCCGTTCAACAGGTCATGCTAAAACAGCGAGCGATCGTTTTATGGGCAAGTCAGTATGTATTTCCGAACGCAATCGGGGGCGCTCTGGATACCGCGAACCTTCGGAACCGGGTCTGGTATCCAACCCTCGAAGAGGCGGGGATTCGATTGAGGACCCTGTATCAAACACGGCATACCTTTGCGACACTGATGCTCGGATCGGGCGAGAATCCGGAGTGGGTGGCGAAGATGTTAGGACACAGCACGATTCGAATGTTACAGAAGTACTCGAAGTTCATTCCGAACTTAACGCGCCAGGACGGGTCGGCCTTCATGAAGGTTTTTCAGGACAAAATGTCCCGCTCTGCCCCTCAGATTTGGCCAATGTTTGGCCAATGTTTGGACGAAAAAAAAGGGCTGGTTTCCCAACCCTTTGATATTTTTGGTGGAGCTGAGGGGGATCGAACCCCTGACCCCAAGACTGCCAGTATAAAAGAGGCATTTTTCATAACGGCTTGATTTTGGTTTGTTTTCCCCGCATTTCTTTTAAAATCAGAATCTTGTCAGCATTCTATTCGTTCTATTGAATCGGATGATTACATCTGTTCCGATTGGTTCTATCACGTTTTTATCACATTCGTAATTCCGTCCTAATACGCATGATGACTATGAACCGAGGATAACCTTCACTCTCTACTATTATCCTAATCTTATAAAGTCTACCCCTTTAAGGCCTAATTTACTTTTCAGTTGGATCTACATGGAAAGGCCACATGAGTTTTTTGACCATGCGGGGACGAAAAGGCGGTAGCTAGTCTTCGTTGACAATCTAAGAGCTTTTTGTTTTGAGTTCAGGTGATAAGATGTGCCGGAGCTTGCAACCACCATCGTTGGGAAGATTCGAGGTCACGATGAGGTGAGTCTGGGGACGGTTCTTGGCAGCAATATCTTTAATGGTCTTTTCATTATTGCCGTGGCAGCCGTCATCCATCCTATCACTGTTAACGTGATCGAGGTGGCAGTCGCGTTGCTGTTTGGACTTGCGGCCGTTTTGCTCATCTTTCCTACGCGGAGCGGTTTTATCGAACAAAGACGGGGGTTATTACTTTTGACTCTTTACATTGTCTATCTCATCACTCTTCTTCAACAATATGTTCGTTAAAAAATCTGGATCCAAACGAGAGTCCATTCTCTGTCAACAAGGTTATCCCGACAGATCTCACTTAATTTACTCTATTCTGTCAACCGAGCGGCATCGGGCGAGGAGCGTTACCTCTAATTCATCTCAACCATCACTGCAATCCCTTTTTGCATGACGTTGCGCCATTGCTGTTCGAGATCGGGAGAGAATTCGGAGTCTAATTCGGCGAGCGCGCCGACCATCGCGTCGACCCAGATCGGATAAAGATCGGGGGTCACATTCATTTTCCTGCGGCTGTGGAGCTCACCCAACCGTCTGATCGCCATTTCCCCCAGCGGTTTTCCGTCGGCATACTCGATCAACATCACGATGGCATGGATGAGCAGATCTCTCTGCCGCTTGAAGTCGGTATTTGTAAACAGCGGTTTGAGCCGAGGGTCCGCCTCCAGGAAGATTTCGTAAAACCGCTCGGCTAATCCGTTGTTGCGGACCCGATTAAAACTCTGCATCACCTCATTCATGTCGTTCCTCCTCACACACTCCACCGAGTATACCGCCCTGAAAACATACGTCAAGAACGAAAGAGCGAACCGCATGGTCGAGAAAGATGTAGAGAGTGAGCCGTCGTACGATCTCATTTACGCCTGCAGACAATCGTTCCTTCCATTCCGAGCCTGCGGTGGCCCGGAAGAGGGCAGAAGTATTTAAACACTCCTTTCTTCACCACGAATCTGACGATCGTCCTTTCCCCCACCGTGTCGACCCGATTCGACTTCACCTCCAGTTCAGGGATCGCAAAAACATGCGGAGCCCCATCGCCGTTTTCGATGATCAGCTCCACAACGTCGCCCTCGTGCAACTCGAGGGTCGGATTCTTCGTTCCGTCCGGACCGACAAAAGCGAATTCGCCCGACATCGTTGTTTTCAAGGTGAAGGTCTTTCCATACGCCGTTCCGGCGCTGAGGAGGATGAATGTGATCAGCGCATATATTGTTCTCTTCATTTTATTTCTCCTGAGATAAAAAACTTATGGGAGAACAATAATGCTGTTTTTCGCCGCATGTCGTCTTCCCGCTCTTCGAAAGGCCTGTTGAGCCCTGGCGTCGAACAGGCATTCTTTAGCGCAATCGACCGCCGCTCCGGAATAGTTCGAACAGCTCACGATATCCAGGCCTTTTCCAGTTTTATTGGGATTTCTGAAGAGGTTGATCTTCAATCGGACCTTGATCCGTTTTCCCGACTGCGGACAAACAACCTGGACTCTCTTTACCTGCGGTCGCGCGGAAGAGAGGAGATAGATTGCCGGAATGAAGGAAAAGAGCGCCAAAGGAAGGATCCCGATCCAGGGAGCCATCTCGGAAAGAAACCATGTCATCGTCTCCATGAAAACCTCCTTTAATTGATGATGCCTTTATTTCTGCTCGAAGTGATCAGAAGAAAGTATGCGTCGTCCACTGGAACGCCGCAACGCCACGAAAGGGGGGTTTTGCGCGCGAATGTAAAACGTTCAAATCTTCCTCTCTCTCCTTTTTCTGTCCATCGGAGAGATACCGAAGGGTGTTGATAAAGAAAATAACGCAGGTGTTTTGTTTTATCGCCCGCGTCCAAGTGCAAAACACCACGCTCGTGGTGTTGCGCGTTTTCAAATGTGGCAGTATATTTTCCCTGAATGCATCTCGTTAAGGCGTTCGTTTAGTTACCACTGGGATAATGTATGACCGGTATCCCAGCGGAGTCCGTATCAACATCAAGGAAAATGTGATCAATGTCCTTCCGACATCGGGAGCGTGGACGCGGGCGTCGGAGATCAGATCGGATCCCCCGGGGCGACATCTGGCGACCGCTTCTTGCGGATGATCCGACCCGCCGTCTGTGCGCCGGATTGAAATCGTTACAGCCCGGCGGCTTGAGCGGGTGGACAGGAAGCCATCTGAATCAAATGGTGTGTCGAAGTGTACGAAAAGGAGAAGAGGAGATGATGAAACACGCGTCTATTCTTATATCCGGTTTTCTGTTTGCTTTGAGCGTTGTCTTTTATGGTATTTCGCCGGCATTCGCTTCCGACGTGGAAAAGGGGAAGAAGCTCTATGGGGATAAGAAATGCAGCCTTTGCCATGTCATTGCAGGAACGGGTGGCAAGATGGGGCCCGATTTGACCGATGTCGGAAATCAGCGTGATCGTGATTGGTTGAAGAAGTTCCTCAAGAACCCGAAAGAGGCAGTGCCGGGGGCGAAGATGATGGCCGTCAAGGGGAGCGAGGAAGAGATCGCTGCTTTGGTCGACTACATGTTGTCCTTGAAAAAATAGCTCGATGACGATCGAAGGGGCTGCGTCTTTTCTCGGTTTCATTAAAGCGGCTCGATCTTTACACACAAGGAGGTGTCGCGTTGAATGCAAAGGGTCGAATCCTTCTCATGGCAATGGCTGGAGGGTTGATGGGGCTGCTCGTCTGGGCGGCCGTGGGGGTCAGTGGTCCTGTTTCCGCCGCGGCGGAAGATGCCGACTCTCCTCCGGCTTCCTCCGAATTTGTCGGATCGGAAACCTGCCGGCTCTGTCATGAGAAACAGTACGAGCGATTTGCGACGACGACCATGGGCAAACTCTTTCTCAAACATCCCCGGACTGAAAAAGAGGCCCAGGGATGTGAAAGTTGCCATGGCCCCGGAAAGCTTCATGCGGAATCGTCGGGTGACTCTTATGAGCGCCTGATTACTTTTTCAAAAAACGACCCCACCCCGGTCGACCGGCGCAATTCGGTTTGCCTCGGTTGCCACCAAAAGTCGGCTCGACTTCACTGGCAGGGAAGCGTTCATGAAGCACGCGGGCTGGCCTGCACCGTATGCCATCGGGTGATGGACAATCATTCGGAGCGATATCAGCTGGCGAAGCCGACCGAAATAGAGACCTGCGGACAATGTCACATCCAGCGAAAGGCGCAGTTGATGCGATCCACCCATATGCCGCTGCGGGAAGGAAAGATGACCTGCTCGAGCTGCCACAACCCTCATGGAAGCATCTCAGACGCGCTGCTCAAAGCCAACTCGGTGAACGATCTCTGTTATTCCTGCCATGCCGAGAAACGGGGACCGTTTCTCTGGGAGCACCCGCCGGCGATGGAGAATTGTGCCAATTGCCATGAATCCCACGGCTCCAATCACGAGGCGCTGCTCATCACCGCCAAACCGAAGCTCTGCCAGAAGTGCCACCTGGAAACACGGCATCCGACCCAGCCGCATGATCCCCGAACGCGGTTTGTTTTCAACCGCTCCTGCACGAACTGTCACAGCACGATTCACGGGAGCAATCATCCATCGGGCCGAGCCTATCAACGTTAGGAGGGGAAGATGAACGATCGAATTCGATTCTCTTGGGGTGTCTTTCTAATGACGGCGCTTCTTCTCCTTCCGGCCGCGGGCTTTGCCGAAACGGAAGAAGAAAGGGTTCGTCTGAGCGGCGAGGTGGAAGTGGGGGGACGGGTCTTTATCGACCGCCCTTCGGAGGAGGACCGCGGTAAGTTCGAGGAATACGGAGAGGTTCCCGCCGGACCTTTCCTGGAGAACCTTTATCTGCGGGTCGACCGGGCCGATGATCGTTATTTTCTGGAATTAAGGGCGCGGGAGATCGGCGAGGAGGATCAGAATTTTCTTTTGCGAAGCGTCCGTCCCGGACGAAGCCTCTTTGAGTTTGAATGGGATCAGACCCCGCACACCTACAGCAACACGGGCCGCAGCCCCTTTGTGGAGACGACCCCCGGGGTTTTCCAGCTTCCCGATCTCCTCCAAACGAGTCTGGCGGGGGCGGCCGCTGCGGACCGGCCTAATATTCTGCGAAGTTTTCTGGCAACGACTCCGCCGGTCGACCTGACGACCCGCTGGGACACCGCGCGTTTTCTCTGGGTTGGGTCTCCCTATCCCACCTTGACGCTTCAGGCGGAGTATGCCGTGATTCATAAGCAGGGAAACCGGCCGATCTCAACCACCTTTCTCTTCACCAATCAGGTGGAGCTTCCGGAGCCGATTGATCAACGCATCGACGATCTGAAATTGACGGCGGAGCTGACGCGGGAGAGGTGGCAGCTTCAACTAGGTTATGGTTTGTCTCTCTTTCAGAACGATATTGATGCGCTGATCTGGGACAATCCCCTCAGCGCGACCGACGCCGTCGGCGCGCCGAGCCGCGGCCGCTTGGACCTCCCTCCGGACAACGTGGCCCATACGATCCATCTCACCGGCGCGGTCAACCTTCCGCGGCGCAGCCGTCTCTCCGGGACCCTCTCCTACAGCCGGCGGACACAGGACGATCATTTTCTTCCGCATACGATCAACACCGCCGTTTCGGCGCCGGCCCTTGTCCTCCCGGCGGACAGCCTCGACGGCAAGGTCGACATTTGGACCGGTTATCTGAAGTTCACGAGCCGTCCGGTCGAGAGTGTGGGGGTGAAAAGTTATTATCGGTTCTATGGATTCAACAACAAGACCCCGGAGCGGATCTTCCCGGCCCAGGTCCGGACCGATCTCTCGATCCTCAACGAAGAGGTCAGAAGCTCCAGCATCAACTATACAAAAGAGAGCGCCGGGGCTGCAACCGATTGGCAATCGGGCCGGTCGCTCTCGCTCGGCGTCGGTTATGATTGGATGCGTTGGAGCCGGGACGATCGTCATCGGGAGGCGCCGACGACGAACGAGCATACACCCAAGGTGTCGCTCGACTACACCGGAATCGATTGGCTTCTGCTGCGCACCTCCTACGCGCGATCGTGGCGGCGCAACGGCGACTACAATACCTTCGCCCACCTGGCGCACACCCATGTCGATGTCGAAGGGCTCGACACCACGCAAGCCCAGCATCTGCTCCTTCGCAAATATGACGAGGCCGACCGCGACCGCCACCGCGTCGACCTTCTGGCGCAGATCAGCCCGAAGGAGACCCTCTCGTTCACCCCATCGGTCAGCTACCGGAAGGACGACTACAAGAATTCCCCTTTCGGCCTTCAGGAGGATCAGAACTGGGCGGCCGGGCTCGACTTTTCCTGGAGTCCGATCGCGCCTGGGATCACCCTCTACGCCAGTTACATGCGGGAGGTCTTCGACGCGCTACAGCGCTCCCGGTATCGAACCCCTCCGGCCCAACTCGAGAATCCGACGTACGATTGGATCTCTCAGAACAAAGATAAAATCGATACGGTCGGGGTGTCGGTGAATATTGTTTTGATCCCGTCGAAAGCCGATCTCGATCTTTCGTGGAACGCCTCTCGGGCGGTGGGGGCGATGCGCGCTTCCAACCCGGTTCCTCCCGCCGGGGGAACGGAGGCGCAGAACATCTCCGCAACGGCGGAGAACTATCCCGACATCACGGAGCGCCTTCAGCGGCTGGAGGCCGCGCTTCGCTACGCGGTGTCGCCGGCGCTGTTTTGGCGGCTTCAATATATCCTTGAGAAGTTCGACATCACCGATTTTCGGACCGACGTGATGCAGCCCTTCATGGGCGACGTCGAAGCCGGCTCGGGAACCAGCATTTACCTGGGGGCCCAGATCCGCGATTACACCGCCCAGATCGTCAGTTTTGTCGTCGGGTATCGTTTCTGATCTTTCGGAGGGTGAACCCGTCTGGAGTAAGGAGAAGATAAAATGAAGTTGCGAACCGCTTCGCTACCGATAAAAGTCCTGTTCACCTGTTTTCTGCTGAGCATCGGGATCGGATATTTGATGGCGGTCCTCTATCTTTTCCTGATTGAAATTGAGCCCCATTCGAAAGATGGAACCGGTATGGTGCAGGCGGTGATCATCAAGTACTACGGCCAACGGGGGGTTACCCGGCTGGAAGGGACCTTGGAGGGGTCGATGGGGGAGAATCTCGCCCCGGCTCAAAAAAAGGAAGTCGTGGCGTGGATCAGGCAGGGAGCGACCGAAGCCGATTTTGCCCCGGTAAAGCAAATTTTCCTCGATCAGTGCGCCACTTGCCACAGCAAGGAATCGGGGATGCCGCTCCCGCCGCTGACGACTTATGAAGAAGTATCGGCCTTTACCCAGATCGACATGGGACAGTCGATCAAGAGTCTGGTCCGCGTCTCCCATATCCATCTGTTCGGAATCAGCTTTATCTTTATGTTCACCAGCGGGATTTTTGTTCTCAGCGAGGTGAACGCCCGGTGGCGCGCCATTCTGGTGGCGATCCCTTTTCTGGCGATCTGGGTCGATATCGGCTCCTGGTGGTTTACCAAGCTTCAACCGCTTTTCGCCTACACGGTCATCATCGGGGGCCTGTTGATGGGGCTGTCGCTGGCGGCCCAAATCGTTCTGTCGCTTTACGAGATGTGGCTGAAAAAAGACCAACAACAATGAAGGGACGAGGAGGAAAAAGCATGATGAAAACCGGAGTCTTTTTTATATCTTTATTCGGGGTGCTCGCCTTGATGATCACCGCCGGCGCCAATGCGACCGGGCCGGACCATCCTGCCGTTTCTTATACCCTCACTTCGGAGATGAAAGGGGAGAAGCGTCTTTTTGTCGGCGCCGGGGGGAAGATCAAGGGCATGGTGAATCCGGACCTTTTTGTGAATGAGTGGGACGTGGTAGAGATCACGCTTATTAACGGCGATAATTTGAATCACCACATCGCGATTCCCAATTTCCACATCCTGTCTGAAACCGTCTCGGAGAAGGGAAAAAAGACGACGATCACATTCGTTCCATTCAAAAGCGGCGGATTCGCCTACTACTGCCTTTTGGACAATCACCGCGCGTTGGGGATGGAGGGGAAAATCGTGGTGGTGAAAAAGTAGCCGCCGATCGAACCCGCTTGAAAATCATGTTCAATATTCGTAAAGAACGCCTCCCGTCGGGAAAGGAGTGTTTAGATGGGAAGACCGCTCCGCGTTTTAATGGTTGAAGACTCGGAAAACGATGTAAGAGTGATTGTGCGGAGGCTTCAGCTTGGGGGGTTTCTTCCGGTTTTCAAACAGGTTTGCACCGCCGAAGAAATGCGTTCCGCGCTCGACCGAGAACCGTGGGATCTTGTCCTCTCGGGGTTTTTGATGTCGAATTTCAGCGGATTTTCTGCGTTGGCCCTGCTGCAAGAAAAGAAAATTGATATTCCGTTTATTGTTGTATCGGGAAGAATCGGGGAAGAAGCCGCTGTTGAAATTTCAAAAGCGGGAGCACACGATTACGTCAAGAAGGACCGGCTGGCGCGGCTGGTCCCGGCCGTTGAGCGGGAATTGCGGGAAGCGGAAGTTCGCCGAGAACGCGAGAAAGTTCAAGCGGAGCTTCGACAGAGCGCGGAGCAGCTTCGTCTTCAAAGCACCGCGTTGAATTCCGCCGCCAACGCAGTTGTGATCACGAACAGTAAGGGCCGGATTCTCTGGGTGAATCCGGCCTTTTTTCGCAATTCCGGCTATACGTTCGAAGAGGCCGTTGGCCAAACCCTGCGGCTGCTTAAGTCGGGCTTGCAGCCCCCTTCTTTTTACGACCATCTTTGGAAGACGATCCTCTCCGGAGAGGTTTGGCAGGGGGAAATCATCAACCGGAGAAAAGACGGAAGTTTCTATACCGAGGAGATGACGATCACCCCGGTGACGGATGAACGGGAGGGGATCAGCCACTTCATCGCGATCAAACAAGACGTCACCCAGCGCAAAAAGGCGGAAGAAACCGTTCAGCACATGGCCTTCTATGACCCGCTGACCGATCTTCCCAACAGGAATAATCTGATCGACCGCATCCATCGCGCCATTCGAGCCGAAGACGGAGGGGGGCATCCGATCGGTTTAATACTCATCGACCTCGATCGTTTCAAGGAGGTCAATGAAACGCTCGGCCATCTCCGCGGAGACACTCTCTTGAAAGAGTTGGGACTGCGCCTGCAAAGCGTTCTGTTTGAGCCGGATGTCGTTGCGCATTTAGGCGCAGACCTGTTCGCCGTTCTCCTGCCCAAATTAGCCAAGGCGGAGGACATCCAATTTGTGATTGAGAAAATCCAAAAACTTCTCCTCTCTCCTTTCTCGATCGAGGACTTGCCAGTCGCGGTGGAGGCAAGCATTGGCGTCGCATTGTACCCCGAGCATGCAAGGACTTCCGAAGAGCTGCTTCGGCGGGCGGATATCGCAATGCATGCCGCGAAAGAGAGCGGCAGCGGTCACGCACTCTACGACCCAACGTTGGATAAACATCATCCGCAGCGGCTGGCCTTGATGGCGGAGTTGCGGCAAGCCATCGAGCAGAACCACCTTCTTCTACATTACCAACCGAAGATCAGCATCAGAGATAAAAAAACGGTCGGAGCGGAGGCGCTGGTGCGCTGGAACCACCCGCAGCATGGGATGATTCCCCCGGACGAGTTTATCGGGCCTGCGGAGAGGACAGGTTTGATTCATCCGATGACCTATTGGCTGCTGCGGACGGCGATTCAACAGTGCAGGGAGTGGCGTCGGGCTGGGGTTGATGTTGTCGTTTCTGCCAACCTCTCGGCTCGCAACCTGCTCGATCCGAAGCTTCCGGGCACCGTAGTGGAACTGCTAAGAGAAGGCGAGGTCCCGCCGGAATTTATCCAATTCGAGATTACCGAAAGCGCGATCATGACCGATCCTGCCCATGCGCAGAAGATGATGTTCACGCTTCGCGACATCGGAATCCGGTTCTCAATCGACGATTTCGGAATCGGATACTCCTCCTTGAAGTATCTGCAGAAACTTCCCGTCGATCAGATCAAAGTCGACAAATCGTTCGTGATGCATATGATACAGAATACGGGAGACGCCAAAATCGTCCGCTCTACCATTGATCTGGCCCACAACCTCGGCCTCGGCGTGGTCGCAGAGGGGGTCGAGAGCGAAAGCATTTTAAACCGGCTTGACGAGATGAACTGTGACCTTGCCCAAGGCTACTTTTTTACTCAACCGCTGTCGGGCGAGGCGTTGATCCGTTGGTTGAGCGAATCTCCCTGGGGATTGAAGAAAAATTAATTTGGAAAAATAATTTGACCCTCATTTGTCGCTTCGCAAGTGGGGGAGTACCGTTTTCAACACACTCATAAAACAGTTCGACCGGTCCATTACTTTGCGGATACTACGGACCCGATTAAAGTTCTTTGGCACCTCATTCATGTCGTTCCCCCTCCTGCTCCTTGGCCTAAAGGTATGATCCTTAAGACCTTCAAAAAACCATTGTAAACCCGGAAGGAATATGTCGTACTAATACGGGTCGGTAATGCGATCACCTCTAAATTTTTCATATTCGTATACAAAACACCCCTTTTGTGGTGTAGCGCCTTCTCCAATGCCGAAGCATACTTTCTTCTAAGGTCACCCGGCTTTAATCATCGGATGGAAAGATTGCTTTGATGCAATTTGGAAACACATTTTGCAGCAGGCCAAAGTGAATCGGCGTGGACGCTATTTTTCATTGCCGGATAGGAATGAGAAACCTGCTGAGAAACTAAGAGGGGATCAATGAATAAATCGCTTCGAGCGCTGTTGGTTGAAGATTCAATAGAAGATGCAGAACTCCTGTTGCAGGAGCTTCGCCGCGGGGGATATGACGCGGCTTTTGAACGGGTCGAGACGGCTGATGCGATGACTGCTGCGTTGGAGAAGCATCGCTGGGATGTCGTTTTCGGCGATTTCACGATGCCCCGCTTCAACGGAGCGGCTGCATTAAAATTATTACGGGAGAAGGGACTCGATATCCCGTTTATCTTTGTCTCGGGCACCCTCGGCGAAGACGCCGCGATCGCGGCGATGAGGGCCGGTGCGAATGATTACATCATGAAAGGGAATACCAAGCGTCTGCTTCCTGTCGTTGAGAGAGAGCTGAGAGAATGCGCCCTGCGCCGAGAGGGGAGGCAGGTTCAAGAGCGGCTTCGACAAAGTGAAGAGCGCTTCCGTCAATTGGCTGAGAACATCAATGAGGTATTTTTCCTGACCGATGCAGACGGAACATCGATGATCTATATCAGCCCGGCCTATGAAAGTATCTGGGGCCGCTCCTGCCAAAGTCTTTATCTTGATCCGCTCTCCTGGCTGGAGGGGGTCTATCCGGAAGATCGTCCGGGTGTTTTAAGTCTGCTCAGAAAAAATCCGAGTTATTTTCAGGCGGAATACCGGATCGTTCGGCCGGATGGAGCGATCCGCTGGATCTGGGCCCGCACTTTTCCGATTAAGGATCAGAAGGGGACCGTCTACCGACTGGCCGGCATTGCGGAAGATATTACCGAGCGAAAACTGGCGGTGGAGGAATCCCAAAACAGTCAAGAGCGAATCCGGCTTCTGCTCGATTCCACGGCGGAAGCGATTTGCGGCGTGGACCTTCAAGGGCGCTGTACCTTCTCCAATCAAGCATGCCTCCGCCTTTTGGGTTATGCAAGTATCGATGACCTGCTTGGAAAAAACATGCACTTATTGGTTCATCATACCAAACAGGATGGAACACCGTACCCCCTGGAGGAATGTAAAATATATCAATCTCTTTTTACGAGGGAAGGAACACACGTCGCTGAGGATGTGTTCTGGCGGGCCGATGGGAGCGCTTTCCATGTGGAATACTGGTCGCATCCGGTTTATCGAAACGGGGTTTTAGTCGGGGCGGTAGTGACGTTTTTGAATGTCACCGAGCGCAAACGGGCCGAAGAGGAGCTTCGCGAAAGTGAAGCGCGTTTTCGTCAAATGGCCGAGAGCATTACCGAGGTCTTTTGGATGACCAACCCCGATAAGCATGAAATGCTTTATCTCAGCCCCGGCTATGAAAAGATCTGGGGTCGCGCTTGTAAGACCGTCTATGAACATCCGACCACCTGGATGGAGGCGATTCATCCGGAGGATCGGCAGAGGGTGGTAAGCGCGGCGACCACCAATCAGGTATCAGGCCGCTATGATGAGGAGTACCGGATTGTCCGGCCGGATGGATCAATCCGCTGGATTCGAGACCGAGCCTTCCCGGTGAAGAATCCTTCGGGACAAGTTTATCGCATTACCGGCATCGCCGAGGACATCACCGAGCGCAAGCGGGCGGAAGAGGAACTGCGGATGAGTGAGGAGCGCTTCCGGCGGTACTTCCAACTGGGGCTGGTCGGCATGGCGATTACCTCGCCGACCAAGGGCTGTCTGGAGGTCAACGACCGAATTTGCGAGATCCTGGGGTATGAACGAAGCGAGTTGCTGCAAAAAAACTGGGCGGAGCTGACCCATCCGGACGATCTTTCCGCCGATGTCGCCAATTATAATCGTGTTCTGTCGGGGGAGATCGACGGCTATTCGATGGAGAAGCGTTTTATCCGAAAGGACGGTCAGGTCGTTCACGCGACAATCTCGGTGAAATGTGTCCACCGCGCCGACGGCTCCATCGATTACTTCGTGGCGCTGATGCAAGACATCACCGATCGCAAACGGGCGGAACAATTGGTGCAGCGGATGGCTTTTTACGACCATTTGACCGATCTTCCCAATCGTAACGCTCTGACCAACCACTTGGAGAAGATCATTCAAAGCAACGACAACGCCGGCTTGCCGATGGCCTTGATCCTTTTCGATATTGACCACTTCAAAGAAATCAACAACACCTTAGGGCATCGTTATGGAGATCAACTGCTGAAGGAGCTGGGGATTCGTTTGAGGAATGTATTATTCGTGCCGGATATCGTTGCCCGTCTGGCCGGAGATGAATTTGCCGTTCTTCTCCCGAAGCTTGCCAGGAAGGAAGATATCGACATCGTGATCCAAAAAATTCAACGGGCTTTACAGCCCCCCTTTATTGTTGAGGGATTGCCGATTGTGTTGGAGGCGAGCATCGGCATCGCATTGTATCCCGAGCATGGAAATAATCCGGACAGCCTGCTGCAGCGGGCCGATGTGGCGATGCACGCGGCCAAAGAGAGCGGCAGCGGCCCGACTGTCTATGTCCCGGAGCTTGACCAGCACAGCCCACAACGGCTCGCGTTGATGGGGGAGCTCCGTCAGGCGATCGAAAAGAATCAGCTCATTCTTCATTATCAACCGAAGGTCGATCTAAAGCGCAGGGTGGTCTTCGAGGTGGAGGCGCTTGCGCGGTGGAGGCACCCGCAACGGGGAATGGTCCCGCCCGAGCTGTTCATCGGATCTGCGGAGCGGACCGGCCTGATTCACCCGCTGACCTACTGGGTCCTGCAGACGGCGATCCGACAGTGCAGCGCGTGGCAGCGGGCCGGATCCCCGGTTGTGGTTTCGGTCAATCTCTCGGCTCGCAATCTGCTCGACCCGAAACTTCTCGAGACCGTCACTCGGTTACTCTCTGCCAATGATGTTGCGCCGGAATGGATTCAGTTCGAGATCACCGAAAGCGCAATTATGACCGATCCCAGCCGCGCGCAGGAGACGCTCAAGAAACTTCATGGGATCGGAATTCGATTCTCGATCGACGACTTCGGCGTCGGCTACTCTTCCCTCGCTTATCTACAAAAACTTTCGGTAGACCAAATCAAAATAGACAAATCGTTTGTGATGCATATGGTCGAGAACGAAGGGGATATGACGATTGTGCGCTCCACCATCGAACTGGCGCATAACTTGGGTTTAAAGGTAGTGGCGGAGGGGGTCGAAAATCAGGAGATCCTGGCGCGGTTGACGGAGATGGGATGTGATGCCGCACAGGGTTACTTCATCAGCCGACCGCTTCCTGTACAAGAGCTGACCCGATGGCTTTGTGAGTCGTCTTGGGCTTCAACCAAATCAAAACAGGTCGGTTAAAAGATGCAGCGGCGAAGAGAACAAGGTCAGATAGATAAAAAGGGGCGGCTACATCTTGCCACACCTTAACAATTCAAACATTTGAATATTTTATCCATACGGGATGCCAGTGATGTGATAAAACCACCGCTGACGACCAGATTTACAATCTTGGGATCAGGCAAGAGGTGCGCGTAAAAAGTTTCGTCGGAGAATTTCAAAACAATTTTAATAAGATAAATGATGATTATCCGTGAGTTGTTGCTCTTTTAAAGGCGAGGAGTGATCCCAAGATTTCAACTTTAGGCCTCTTCGCTATAGTAGTTGAGAAAATTCTGCTCCAGACAGGATTCTATTTTTATTAAAAATTGACAAATATTTTGAGAAAAGTGGATTTTAATAGACCGGTTTAGTATTTCATGTTTTTATTGAAAGAGTAGTTCGTGGCAGGACGAGCGAAAAAAAGTTATCACAAATTTATCACATTTTTATCACAGTAAAAGAAAAAGGAGTTAGCCAAATTCGCTAACTCCTTGATATTTTTGGTGGAGCTGAGGGGGATCGAACCCCTGACCCCAAGACTGCCAGCCTTGTGCTCTCCCAGCTGAGCTACAGCCCCATATGATCCAAAATTGTGTTGGGATGATATCATCCGGAGTAGGGGATGTCAAGGTTTTGTCTTGACATTAAAAATCATAAAACCTATGATGGGATTGCTTATAAGGCCGCCCGGCCTTTTTTTAATGACTTGAATCAGGACGAATCAATTATGAATTTAGTCGTAATCGGATCTCAGTGGGGAGATGAGGGAAAAGGGAAGATCGTCGATCTTCTTTCGGAGTCGGCGGACTATGTCATCCGTTATCAAGGAGGACACAATGCCGGCCATACCGTCGTCAGCGGAGAAACGGTCATTGTCCTTCATCTGATCCCGACCGGACTGCTTCATGCGGGAAAAATCGGCGTGATCGGAAACGGCGTCGTCGTCGATCCGGGCGCCTTGCTGGAAGAAATCGATGCCCTTTCCTCCCGCGGAATCTCCGTTTCGGGGCGTCTCTTCATCAGCGAAGCGGCCCACCTGATTATGCCCTACCATAAGGCGATCGACAAGGAGAGCGAGAAGGTCAAGGGAACACGCAAGATCGGCACGACCGGAAGAGGGATCGGTCCTGCCTATGCCGACAAAATGGCGCGGATCGGAATCCGTGTCGTCGATCTGCTCGATCCGGGTCTTTTCAGAGAGAAGCTGGCAACCAATCTCGTCGAAATGAACTACTTCCTTGAGCAGCTTTATAAGGTGAAAGGATTTGATCTAGAGAAGGTCTACCAAGAGTATATGGAGTATGCCGACCGGATCAGACCGTATATCGCCGACACGACCCTGTTGATCGATGAAGCGATCGGCCGGGGCCGGCGGCTCCTCTTCGAAGGAGCGCAGGGAACCCACTTGGACGTTGATTTGGGAACTTATCCCTATGTGACCTCCTCCAACGCGACCGCCGGGGGAGCCTGTACGGGGACCGGTGTGGGACCGACCAAGATCAACGAAGTATTGGGGGTGGCGAAGGCCTACACGACGCGGGTCGGGAGCGGACCGTTTCCCTCGGAGCTGAATAATGAGATGGGTGAAATGCTCCGGTCGAAGGGGAAGGAATTCGGCGCGACCACCGGACGCCCGCGCCGGTGCGGTTGGTTTGATGTGGTCCTGCTTCGATACTCCGTCCGGGTGAACGGATTGACTTCGCTTGCCATCACCAAGCTCGATGTGTTGGACGGATTTCCGGAAATCCAGGTCTGCGTCGGCTACGAGTTCGAAGGAAAAGTCTACCGGGAGATGCCGACGGCTTTAAAGACCCTGGAAAAATGCACGCCGATTTATGAACATTTTTCCGGCTGGAGCGAGCCGACCACCGGAATCACGTCGTACGATCGGCTGCCGAAGAATGCCAAAACATATCTCGAAGCAATTTCGGAAAAGGTCGGCTGCCGGGTCGATCTCATTTCGACCAGCTCCAAGCGGGGAGAGACGATCGTCCTGCGGAATCCCTTTCAATAAATCGGGACCGTTTTTTTCAAATCAGATAAAAACGTTTCACCCCGCCTGAAATGAATTGCGTCTCTTCTGCGAAAGATTTCCCGGCGGTCGTATTTTTCTCCCCTCAGCAATCCCGTTTCAAAGGGTGATCTCCTTTTTTCCCGTCTGTAAGCCCCTTAAATCATTTCTCAGTGTCGATTGAAAGAGATTTTTACTTTGGAACGATCTTTGCTTTATAGTTTCCGCAAGATGATCAGACCAAGGATGAAAAGATGATTCAACCGGCATTCAGCACCCATTCTTTTCGGAACTATTCCATTTTGGAAGCGGTGGATCAAATCGCCGCGGCAGGCTATTCCGGCATCGAGATCATGTGCGATCGCCCTCATGCCTATCCAACCGAGCTCTCCCGGAGCACGCTTCGAAAGCTTCAGTCGATGTTGGCCCGCTCCGGGTTGAAGGTCGCGAATTTGAATACAAAGATTATTTCATCGATGGGAGAATGGGGCTATCCCTCTTGGATCGAGCGCGAAATGGCGGCGCGGGAAGTCCGAATCCTCCACACGATCGAATGTATCAAGCTGGCCGAAGCGCTGGAAGCGGAGAGCATCTCGATCCCGGCGGGGGGACCGTTGAACGTCAAGACGCGTGAAGAGGATCTCGACCTTTTCATGGAGGGTTTGAAGCGCATTCTCCCCCATGCAGAGGATGCAGGGGTAAAGATCCTCATCGATGCGGAGCCGAATTTCCTCTTCTCCACCTCTCGGGAAATATGCGAGTGGATCGAACGGATGAATTCTTCCTTGCTGCGAATTTATTTTGATATCGATCATTTCTCTTGCATCGGAGAAGATCCCCTCCAGGCGTTCCGCAACATCGGGCCCTACCTGGGCCACATCCATCTTGAGCATATCGGGCCGATCGATTTTCCCGCCGAACCCTCTTCGGGGAAAACATGGCCTTCTCTTTCGAAAATGCTCCTCGCGTCGGAAGAGATCGGATATCAAGGATATCTGTCGCTGGCGCTTTATTCATCCGACAAAAAACCGTCCGAACTCGCCGCGCTGGCCTTGGCGCAGTTGAGAGCGGAAACTCGTTTGACGCCTCCCAATCATCCGGTGAGTCCAGCCCCTACGACCGAGCGGTCGAATGGGATGGCTGTTGGGGCGGCCCTCATTCACCTCCCCCCTACCTCGTCGCAATAACGAATTTGGGCTGCCCCAACCTTTTTAGAGAGAGGGTCGATTCGGAACTTTAGAATCGGCCCTCTCAGCGGGCGTTCATTTCTTTTCTTTAAAAACCGTCTCATAAAGAACGTGGGCGATCTTCCGGTATCCTTCCGGGGTAAGGTGGAGACCGTCTTGGGAATATTCCGCCAGGAGGCGTCCGACGGAATCGGCCGTCGGCGTGAAGAGATCGGCAAAGGGGATTTTTCTCTCTTTCGCCGTTTCTTGAATTCGACGGTTCAGCGCAAGGCGGGGAGGGATAAATTCATCCGCGCCGAGGAGAGACGGGACGGCGCAGGCAATCGGGATGATGCCGGCCTCCTGAGCCGATTGATACATCCGGGCCAGGTTGGCGACGATCTGATCGATCGATATTCCCCATCCGAGATCATTGGTGCCGCCGAGAATGATGACACGGTCCGGGGCGTTCCTGATCACCTGTCGATCGAAACGCCGGAGCATATCGTCGGTGGTTTCCCCGCTGACGCCGGCGACGTAAATCTCCGTTTTTGGATCGAGCATCGGCTGGAGGAACTCGGCGTACGGGGTCGCTTCAAACGGGGAGAGGTATCCGACGGTAAGGCTGTCTCCGAAGGCGATGATCTTCATCGGGCGAAACACGTTGCTTATCTTTTCAGTTTTTTCCGAATCAGCTCCGCCCCTTTTCGCCCCGAAAGGAGCATCGCGCCGAAAGCGGGCCCCATGCGGGGGGTGCCGTAGACGGCGGCGACGGAGAGGCCGACGACAAAAAGATGGGGGTAGACTTCCCCCGTTTTTTCCATGACCATTTCTTCGGAGCGATCGACCCACATCGCCCCGTTGCCGGGGATATTCGCGTAGAGATTCCGCCGGGCGAGGAGCTGCAGGGTCACGGCATCGTGTCCGGTGGCATCGACGACGATCTTCGACTCGAGCGCGATCGGATCGACATGGGCCGCGTCGTGCCCCATCGCTTCGAGCGGATACCAATTCACGACGAGTCCTTCCAATCGATTTTTATCCCCCCGCAAGACCAGGTCGACCACCTTCGTCATGTTCATCACCTTGACGCCGGCATCATACGCGGACGCGATCAGCTTGGCGGTGGCATGGGGCGGATCGACGATGTACATTTCTTTTGAGATCTTTTTGACCGGCACGCCGATCTTTTCCAAAATTTCTTGAGCCGGATGGGCGATCGTCGCCTTATTCATCAAATAACCGCCGTTCCAGAAGCCGCCGCCGAGATGGTTCAGCTGTTCGACAATCACCACCTTATATCCGGAGGAGGCGAGATCGCGCCCGCAGAGAAGTCCCGACGGTCCGGCCCCGACGATGAGGACATCCGACTCGATCATCTGATCGAATTCTTTGTAATATTCCCGCGCGATGTTTCGTGTGATGTCGGCTTCTCGCAACGGTTGAATCTCTCTTTCTTTCATAGCGACTTCCCTCTGTTATTCCCGTTATTCGTTAAACGTTAATCTGAAAGAAAGGAGCCGTTCTTGGTTCACGGTTAACGAATCACGAATCACGGTTATCGTTATTTATAGATCTCCAGACCGTTCTTCTTGAATTCTTCCGCCTTCTCGATCATCCCGACCTCCAGAGCGGCCTGCTCATCCAACGCTTTCTTCTTGGCGTAGTCACGGACATCTTCGGTGATCCGCATCGAGCAGAAGTGGGGGCCGCACATCGAGCAGAAGTGAGCGACTTTCGCCCCCTCGGCCGGCAGCGTCTCGTCATGGAAAGACTTGGCGGTTTCCGGATCGAGCGAGAGGTTGAATTGGTCTTCCCATCGGAATTCGAATCGGGCCTTGGAGAGGGCGTTGTCGCGGGCCTGCGCCCCCGGATGTCCCTTGGCCAGATCGGCCGCATGGGCGGCGATCTTATAGGTGATGACGCCGGTCTTCACATCTTCTTTCGTCGGCAAGCCGAGATGCTCTTTCGGCGTGACATAACAGAGCATGGCGCAGCCGAACCAGCCGATCATCGCGGCCCCGATTCCGGAAGTGATGTGGTCGTAGCCGGGGGCGATGTCGGTCGTCAGCGGGCCGAGGGTGTAGAAAGGGGCCTCATGACACTCCTTCAATTGCTTTTCCATGTTCACCTGGACCATATGCATCGGAACATGTCCGGGGCCTTCGATCATCGTCTGAACGTCATGTTCCCAGGCGATCTTCGTCAGCTCACCGAGGGTTTCCAGCTCGGCGAATTGGGCGGCATCATTGGCGTCGGCGATGGCGCCGGGGCGAAGCCCGTCTCCGAGGCTGAATGAGACGTCGTATGCTTTCATGATTTCGCAGATCTCTTCGAAGTGGGTGTAGAGGAAATTTTCTTGATGATGCGCCAGGCACCATTTCGCCAAAATCGATCCGCCGCGGGAAACAATTCCGGCGACCCGCTTCTCCGTCAACGGGACATACCGGAGGAGAACCCCGGCGTGAATCGTGAAGTAATCGACCCCCTGCTCCGCCTGCTCGATCAAGGTATCGCGGTAAATTTCCCAGCTTAGTTCTTCGATCTTGCCGTTGACCTTCTCCAGCGCCTGATAAATCGGAACCGTTCCGATCGGAACCGGCGCGTTGCGGAGGATCCATTCCCGGGTCTCGTGAATGTTCTTCCCGGTCGAGAGGTCCATGACGGTGTCGGAGCCCCAGCGGGTCGCCCAGATCATCTTCTCGACCTCTTCTTCGATCGAGGAGGCGACGGCCGAGTTGCCGATGTTGGCGTTGATCTTCACCAGGAAGTTCCGCCCGATGATCATCGGCTCCAGCTCGGGATGGTTGATGTTGCAGGGGATGATCGCCCGTCCGCGCGCGACTTCATCGCGAACAAATTCGGGGGTGATCACGGCCGGGATGCCGGCGCCCCAGGCGTTGCCGGGATGTTGTATTGCGATTTTAGGATTCGCGCGGGCCGCTTCCAACGTCTGATTTTCCCGGATGGCGATATATTCCATCTCCGGGGTAATGATCCCTTTTCGCGCGTAGTGCATTTGCGACACGTTTTTCCCGGGCTTGGCGCGGAGCGGCTTCCGAATATGTTGAAAGCGAATGGCATCAAGCGAGGGATCAGAGGCCCGGCGGCGTCCATATTCGGATGAGACGGCGGGGAGTTCTTCGACATCCCCTCGATCCCAAATCCAGTGCATCCGAAGGGGTGCCAGTCCTTTCCGAATGTCGATCGTCGCATTCGGGTCGGTGTAAGGACCGGACGGATCATAGACAACGAGCGGCGGGTTCTCTTCGACCGCTTCTCCCTTCATATTGTGCGTCGGTTTTTGGAGAATCTCACGCATCGCCACACGCACCCCGGGTTGGGTCCCCTGCACGTGGATCTTTTTGGAAGAGGGATAGGGTTTCGTTGTCAGGGCGTTGGAATCGATACCTTTATCGGTTAGGGTCGCATTGACTTCACTGGCGTTCGATGGCGAGTTTTCCATGGTCGTTGTATCCTTTCTCTAAGGTAAGAAGGTTATCATCTGCCCGAAACAAAAAAAGCCGCCACCCAAATGGGTGCGGCCCCGCCATGATATCGATTGAATTCCCTTCGCTGGCATTACCCAGATCAGGTTCAAAGGGTTGTCCCGACGTTGTCGAGACTCTCAGCCGTGGCGGCACCCCTGGATTTGTTTCGGATTATGGCATAGGCCGCTCGGTGGAGTCAATTTTATTTTATCCAGGGTGATCCGTTAATCCCTGTAGATCAATCCGGATGGCTGGGTAATCATTTACATACCGCTTGGCGTGAATTGGCGAAAAAATAAGACTGTTCACCCTCTCATTTTTTTATACACCCCTAAAATCAACCAGTTAGAAAGCAACCGTTCATTCCGGCGACAGGCATGCTTTATGCTCATTACCTCCGGCAACGGGGAGGTAAGAACCATGGCCAGCCAATGTAAACCAATGAATACAAAATCGAGATCGCTGACAAGAGGGAAGATCCTGGTGATTGATGATCATGAGTCGACACTCGATTTTATCGGTGAAGCATTGACCTGTATGGGATATACCCCCCTCTTGGCGGAGGGAGGGGACGAAGGCTTGGCCCTCTGCCGCGAGAAAGATATCCGGGCTGTTTTGGTCGATTACATCATGCCCCACATGTCGGGTCTGGAAGTGGCGGAAAGAATCAAGGCTTCTTCCCATCAGCTCCCCGTCATTTTAACGAGCGCTTCCTATATCGATGCAACCAGCGACATCGAGGCGAAAAGGGTCGACTATTTCTTGAATAAACCTTTTCGATTGTCCGAGCTTGAATCGGTCATTGAGGCGGCCCTTTCCCGGAATGAGGCGCGGATTTAACCATCCGTTCCCTCAATTGCTTGAAGTCTTTCCGAATCTCCTCCCCCAAAACCGGAACCCTAAATACGGCCGCAGGATGATACGTTGGAAAGAGTTGGTATTTCCTGCCGTTGTGGTCGACCGGATAAAGCTTTCCATGAATTTTTGTGAGGGATTCCTTTAAGAAGAGACCGGTTGCGACGGCTCCCAACGTACAGATCCATTCGGGCTGAACCAGCTCGAGTTGGCGGTCAAGAAAAGGGCGGCAGGCCAGCAGTTCATCGGTTTTCGGTTTTCGATTTTGCGGGGGCCGGCATTTGACGGCATTGGTGATAAAAATTTTCTCCCGGTCGAGTCCGGCTTCGGCCAGCGCTTTGTCGAGAAACATCCCTGCCCTTCCGACAAAGGGCCGCCCGATTTTATCTTCTTCCGCGCCGGGGGCTTCTCCGATCATGAAGAGGCGCGCATCGATCGGGCCTTCTCCCGGAACCGCACTCGTCCGGTAAGGGCAAAGGGGACAGTGCTCGGTCGTTCGAATCTCCCGGTTGAGTTGCTCCAGCGCTTTTCGACGCTCTTTGATATCCATATGATCCATCGTAAGAAAATGAAGCCGACCGAGTCAATGTTGCCGTCTCGCGGAAGCCGAAAAGGGGAATTTATATTGACAGTAGAACCTTATTCGGAAATAATATCAATGCAGTTTATGATTCATACTATTTATGATTCATACAAATGGACTTATTGATTGGGAAGAAGGAAATAGATGGACGCAAAGGAGCTTCAAGCACGAATCGCCGAACTCATCGAACTTGTCTCCGGTCCTTCGGAAAATGAAGATTTGGTCCGGGAGATCATTATCACCGCCCTCACCCTCTCAAAAAACCATGCCACCCGGGGGGATCTTAAAATCATCCATGCCGCCTTAAAGGAGATGCGGTATGCCTTCAAGCTGTATGCCCCTTATAAGGACCGGCGAAAGATCAGTGTTTTCGGTTCGGCCCGGACCCGCGCGACCGAGCCGATCTATGCGTACGCCGAGGAGTTTGCGCGTAAAATTGCGGCGGCCGGATTCATGGTGATCACCGGGGCAGGCGAGGGGATCATGCGGGCGGTCCAGGGAGGGGCGGGCCGGGGCAACAGCTTTGGGATGAACATCCTCCTGCCTTTTGAGCAGGCTGCCAATGAATTCATCGAAAACGACCCCAAGCTGATGACCTTCAAATATTTCTTCACGCGGAAGCTCTTCTTTATCAAAGAAGCAAGCGCCATCGCCCTTTTTCCGGGAGGGTTCGGGACGCATGACGAGGGATTCGAAGCGCTCACCCTTTTGCAAACCGGAAAGACCAACCCGCTGCCGGTGGTCTTCGTCGATTCCCCCGGCGGAACCTATTGGAAGGCATGGCGCGCCTACGTAGAAGACGAGCTTCTCTCCCGGGGGCTCATTTCGGAGGAGGATCTCAATCTATTTAAAGTGACCGATAATGTCGATCATGCCGTGGAAGAGGTGGTGAAGTTTTACAAAAACTATCATTCCCTCCGGTTCGTTCGCGACCAACTGGTGATTCGGCTCAACCATCCGGTCGATCTGAAAATGCTCGATCATCTCAACGCCTCTTTCTCCGATATTCTCGTCGGCGGAAAATTCGAAGAGACCAAAGCGCTGGCCGATGAGGCGAACGAACCGAAGTTCCTTCCGCTTCCCCGTATCGTGTTTCATTTCAATCGAAGAGATTTCGGCCGCCTGCGCCAGATGATCAACATCATTAATCAATATTGATTCAAGCACGACAATCCATTATCTTCAAGAGGAGTTCCGAATGAAATCGGTTCGTGTGTTCGCCCCCGCCTCCGTCGGAAATATCGGGCCGGGATTTGATGTGCTGGGAATGGCCCTCGCCGGAATGGGGGATACGGTGGCGGCGGTCCGCCGGCCCGAGCCGGGCGTCTCCATCACCGAGATCACCGGAGATCGGGGCCGGCTGTCATACAAGGCCGAGGAAAACACCGCGGGGATCTCCGCTCAAGCGGTTCTGGATCACCTCGTCTGCAGGGAGGGGGTCAGTCTGACCCTCCATAAGGGGGTTCCCGGAACCGGCCTTGGAAGCAGCGCGGCCAGCGCCGTTGCGGCGGCCTATGCGGTCAACCTTCTCTTCGGAGAGAAATTATCGAAGGCGGATCTGGTTCCCCTGGCGGCGGTGGCGGAATCTCAGGTGAGCCGCGGTTTTTTCCTCGATAATATCGGCCCCTCGATGATGGGAGGGGTGACCTGGAATAACCCCTTCACGAAGGAGGTGGTTTCGCTGGGACGGATTGAAAAAGCGATCATCGTCGTCGCCATCCCCGATTTTCCGCTTCTGACGAAGGAATCCCGGCGCGTTCTTCCGGGAATGATTCCGATGGAGCACTTCATCTCGAACATGGCCTACGCCTCGATGATTGCATGGGCGGTCGCCAAGAAAGACGCCGCGCGTTTCGGCCGGTCGATTCAGGATCGCGTCGCCGAGGCGGCCCGGGCGCCCCTTATCAAAGGGTTCGAAGATGTGAAGAAGGGGGCCCTTTCGGCGGGAGCGCTCGGCTGTTCGATTTCCGGCGCCGGGGCCTCGATCTTTGCGGTCACCGACGATCCGAAGCGGGCCGAAAAGATCGGAAGGGCAATGGAAAAAGCGTTTCAAGGGCACCAGGTAGTTTCAGAAATTCGGATCACCCGGATGGACCGTCTGGGTGCACGGATGATCAAGTAAATTATTTTTACTACTCAGAATAGGAGCGCGCGATGGAGCTGGGGACCACCCTCACCCGATTTCTGATCGAACAGCAACGAAAACATTATCCGAAAGCGACGGGAGATTTCACCGGCCTTCTGGCGGAAATCGCCACCGCGGCCAAGATCATTTCGCGGGAGGTGAACCAGGCCGGACTGATCGACCTCCTTGGTTACAAGGGGAGGCAGAATATACACGGCGAGCGGGTCCAGAAGCTGGACGACTTCGCCAATGAAACCTTCATCAAGATGCTCTGCCACACCGGCCATCTCATCGGCATCGCCTCCGAAGAGCTGGAGGGGATCTACCAGGTTCCGGACACCTATCCCAAAGGGAAATATGTTCTTTTGGTCGATCCGCTCGACGGCTCATCGAATATCGACGTCAACATCAGCATCGGCTCGATCTTCTCCATCCACCGGAGAAAAAGCACCGGCCCGGAAGCGACGATGGAAGACTTTCTCCAGCCGGGACGCGATCAGATCGGCGCCGGCTACATCATCTACGGCTCCTCGACGATGATGGTCTACAGCACCGGTTTCGGCGTTCACGGATTTACCCTCGATCCGAGCATCGGAGAGTTTCTTCTCTCCCATGAAAACCTCCGGATTCCACCGAAAGGAAATATCTTCAGCATCAACGAAGGAAACGCCAACCTCTGGAGCGACGGGATCAAGCGGTATATCGAAGGGATGAAAAAAACGGGCGCCACCGCGCGGTATGTCGGCTCCCTTGTGGCCGATTTTCACAGAAACCTTCTCAAGGGAGGGATTTTCCTCTACCCCGGCGACAGCAAAAACCCGCAAGGCAAACTTCGACTGCTCTATGAGGCGGCCCCGCTCGCCTTTATCATCGAACAGGCCCAAGGGAAGGCGACGACCGGGAATCATCCGATCCTCGATATCAAACCTGAAAAGCTTCATCAAAAGGTCCCCCTGATCATCGGAAGCGCGGAAGATGTCAAACAGGCCGAAGCTTCCCTCCGAGGACAATAAGATCTTAAAACAGGGGCCGGGTGTCGGGGGCCAGGGGTGGATAAAAAATTTTGAATTCATTTCGCCGGTCCCCGGCCCCAGGCCCCTGTCCTTTTCCTGATAATCCGGTTGACACCCTTCCAATCGCTGTGTTAAAGATAGCGTCTGCTCAATCATCATCCATTCGAATAGAGGAGAAAATTCATGGCGAAAGAAATTGAGGTGGGTGACGAAGCCCCCGATTTTATTTTGAAAGACCAAGATCAAAAAGAAGTGAAGCTCAGCGATTTTCGCGGCAAGAAAAATGTCGTCCTCGCGTTTTATCCGTTGGACTGGAGCCCCGTCTGCACCAATGAGAATAAATGCTTTACGAACGATCTTCCCAAGTTTCAGGACACCGATACGGAAGTCTTCGGGATCAGCATCGACTCCACCTGGTCGCACAAGGCGTGGGCCGACGCGCTCGGTCTGAAGCATCGGCTCCTCTCCGATATGAAGCGCGATGCGGTGAAAAATTACGGGCTCTACCTGGAAGACGCCAATATCGGAAAACGGGCGACGGTCATCGTCGATAAAAACGGGAAAGTCCGCTACAAGAAGGTCCAGGAGATCTTAACGGCCAGAGACAATAACGACATCTTGAAGGCCCTCGAAACAGTGAAGAACGGATAAGCGGTTCAACTCCCGGCCGGAAGGGGACCCCTTCCGGCCATTTTTATATGGAAGAAGAGAGAAGAAGAGAAATGGGTGATTCAATTGAGATCCCGAGGGTCGATGACGAAAACTATCCCTCCTACCTGGCCGTTCCCGCCGCGGTGGTTGTTTTTGGAATCGCCTCCTGTGTTCCGTGCAATGAGTTTGATCCGATTCTCAAACAAGCGGCGGAGAAATATGGGGGGTCCGTAAAGTTCGGAAAAGCGCAGATGCATGTTCCCGGGGCCTGTCGCGAAATTAAAAAACAATACTCCTTCGAGACCTTTCCGACCTCTCATTTCTATAAGAACGGTGTTTTGGTCCATACGGCCGACGAAAAATTAGAGTATGATGAACTGATCCGTCGCATTGATCAGTACCTTCTCGTTTAGGTGAGATCATTTTCTGGAGTCGATGTCGATAGACAATCCGCAAAAACAATTGAAGAAAGTGCTCGTGATCGGAGCGGGCGCCGTCGGCGGTTATTTCGGCGCCCTCCTTTGCAGATCGGGAATCGATGTCACTTTTCTGGTCCGTCCGAAGAGCTACCGGGCGATCGCGGGGGACGGACTTCAGATCAAGAGTGTCAATGGCGACTTTACGGTTCATCCGCCGCTGATTCAAAGCGTCTCTCAAATCGACTCGGTCGATCTGATCATCCTCGCGGTCAAAGCGTATGACATTCCGTCTCTCCTAGAGGAAATCGCCCCGCTGGTGGAGAGGGGAGCAACCCTTCTCACCCTTCAGAACGGCGTCGACTCCGAAGAAAGAATTCTTTCCTACTTCAAAAGAGATTGCCTGGTCGCCGGGGTCGCCTATATCACCTCGCGGTTGGCGGCGCCCGGTCTGATCGAGCATTATCGAAGAGGAATCATCTCCCTCGGAGCGCTTTCGGGAGAGAAGAGCGATCGCGCCGCGCAAATTCATCAGCTTCTTTCAAATGCCGGGATCACCGCTTACCTGACCGGCCAGATCATGAAAGCCAAATGGGAGAAACTCTGCTGGAACGCGACGTTTAATCCTCTTTCCGTCATCCTCGATCATCCCATTTCGTTGATTCTCGATTCGGCGCCGCTCCTTGAAATCGTCCGGCAGGGAATCATCGAGATCATCGCGGTCGCGGCGGCCGAAGGGATCGCGTTGAAGACGAATATCATTGAAGAGACGATCACGGCCTCCAACCAGTTCCGCGAGTATCACACCTCGATGTACGAGGATTTCAAAAACGGGAAGCCGACGGAGATCGAGCATCTCAACGGCGATCTGATCCGGCGGGGAGAGAAAAGGGGAATTCCGGTTCCGACGCACCGCGCGCTTTATGGACTGGTGAAGGGCCTTGAAATGAAGCGAGCGGGAGGGAAACCCGAGTGAGTCACGCACACTCTGGAGAATGGGAGGGCCATGCCGGCTAAAATCAAAGGGGTTTTCTTCGACGCGGGAGATACCTTATTCGAAGTCAAAGGGAGTGTCGGCGCTCAATATAGTCGATTTGCAAAGAAGTATGGCATTGAGGTCGATCCGGCGCTTTTGAATCAACGATTCAAGGAGGTGTTTAAGCAAAGTCCGCCGCTGACCTTCCCGGGCGTCAGCGGCCCGGAGCTGAAAAGACGAGAGAAGGAGTGGTGGTACAAGATCGTTCGTGAAGTGTTCGACGAGATTCGCTTCCCGGAGTTCGATGCCCTCTTCGAAGAGCTCTTTGTTTTTTTCAAGGGGCCGGAGGGGTGGTCGTTATTTCCGGAGACGAAAGAGATCCTCGATCGGCTGCACCGGGAGGGGTATCATCTTGGAATCATCTCCAACTTTGATTCTCGAATCGGCGAGGTCTGCAGATCGCTCGGCATCGGTCACTATTTCCGGACGGTGACGATCTCCAGTCTCGAAGGGGTCGCCAAACCCGCTCCGGAAATCTTCAGGAAGGCCTTGAAGAAAGCGGCCCTTTCACCTGAAGAATCGGTTTATGTGGGAGACAGTCCGCATCACGATATTGAAGGGGCCAGGGAAATTGGAATGCGCGTCTTCTTGCTCGATCGTTCGGGACGCTACACGAAGGAGCGCTCCGTCCCGCGCCTCTCTTCCCTGAGCGATCTTTTAGACGCGCTGGAAAAAAACGCCTCTCCACCGGGCTGAGATGAAGAGGCGTTCCAGATAAAGCCGACCCGGTTCAGACTATTTCTTTACCGAAATCATGGTGGCGTGACCTTTTTCGGTCGTTTGCGCTTCGACTTTCGCCCCTTGCTTCACTTCGCCCGACATTTTGGTGCTCTTGTCGGTGTGAACCATATGCTCTTTGCCTTTTTCATCTTTAATCGTGACCATGTCTCCTTCGACCTTTGTGATCTCGCCGGAGATTTTGTGATCTCCGCCGGCAAAGCCGGCTGTGGCGAAGCTGAAGGCAACCATTGCAGCAACAAAGAACATAATCAATTTTTTCATTCTATTCCTCCTGTTTGGGTGATTTTTATAACGGGTGGAAATTTTGCAATGCCTGTGCCGTCTTCCTTAAGAGGATATAATATATTTTATTTTTAAAATCAGCAAGATACAATTAGGATGTCGATCACATTCAAAAATAGGATGACCGTATTAACCGAATTCGTATAATCTCTACACCATTTCGGTTATTTGATCTGCAGCGGGGAGGATTTGATGCGCCTTAAAGATAAAGTCGCCGTGGTGACGGGGGGCGGGACCGGGATCGGCGCCGCGGTCACCGAGGCTTTCTTGAAAGAAGGGGCCCGGGTGGTGATCGGCTCCCGCCGGCCGGACCATTATAAAACCTTTGCGGAAGGGCTCCGGGCAAAAGGGTGGCCGATTGTCGGATGGGAAGTCGACGTGACCGACAAACAGTCGGTCGATCGATTCGTGACGAAGACGGTCGAGGCGTTCGGGCCGATCACGATCTTGGTGAACAACGCGGGGACGTCCGGGCAGAATCCGATCGATCAAGAAGGAGACGATCGGTGGATGCGCATCTTGGAGACCAATTTAACCGGCGTTTATTACGTCACGAAGCGGGTCCTTCCGGAGATGAAGGATCAAGCCCACGGGCGGATCATCAACCTCTCCTCGGTTCTCGGCCGGTTCGGCGTCGCCGGTTATACCGCCTACTGCGCCACGAAACATGGGATCATCGGCTTTACCCGCGCCTTGGCGCTCGAAGTGGTCTCCCGCGGCATCACGGTCAACGCCCTTTGTCCGGGATGGGTTGAAACGGAGATGGCGCGTCTTGGATTAAGAGAGTGGTCCGAGGCGGCGGGGTTGTCGGAAGAAGAGGTCCGGCGCCAGGCGGTGGCGGCGATTCCGATGAAGCGGTTCACCGAAGGGACCGAAGTCGCCGAATTGGCCGTCTATCTCGCTTCAGACGCCTCCCAGGCGATGACCGGACAGGCGCTCAATATTTGCGGCGGCGCGACCATGTCGTAAGAGTGGGGGCGGGGGCCGGGGAGATCAAAAAGAATGGAGAAGCAGATGCCGGAAGAGGGAAAGACAGTCGCCGAGTCGGCGACGGAGATGGTTCAGATCGTCCTGCCGAACGACACCAACATGCTCGGCAATCTCCTCGGGGGAACGCTGATGCATTGGATCGACATCGTCGGGGCGATCGCCGCCAACCGGCACAGCCGGAAGCCGATCGTGACCGCCGCGATGGAGGGGCTCGAGTTTCTTGTTCCGGTGAAGCTCGGATTTCTGGTCATCTTGAAGGCCCGCATGAACTATGCGGGGAAAAGCTCCATGGAAGTCGGCGTCGAGGTCTACTCCGAGAACGGCCTGACCGGGGAGCGGGTCCACACCAGCAGCGCGATTCTGACCTATGTCGCAATCGATTTCAACGGCAAGCCGGTTCCGGTTCCAAAACTGGTCTTAACGACCGATGAGGAGCGCCGACGTTCTCAGGAGGCGCTCGAGCGCAAGCAGAGAAGACTGGAAAGACTGGGAAGAGATCGCGCTTGAAAGAAGAGGTCGAACTCCTGTAAAATCAAGAAAAAATCGTTATTCGTTTAACGAAAATAAGAAAGGAATCGAATGTCAAATACAACGGAACGGCCGGAGCAGTTTTTTCTGCAGAAGTACGGTCTCTCGACCTCTTCGCTCGAATCGGCGATCGGCCGGGTGTTGGGAAAGCGGATCGACTACGCCGATCTCTACTTCGAGTATCAAACGAGCGAATCGATCAGCCTCGAAGAGCGGATCGTCAAGAAGGTTTCCAAAAACATTTCCCAGGGGGTCGGCGTTCGGGCCATCGCCCAGGAGAAGACCGGTTATGCTTACTCCGATGACATCAACACCGATCAGCTTTTGGTCGCCGCTAAAACCGCCCGGTACATCGCCGAAGAGGGGGGATCGTCCGGCGCCGTTCCGGTCCGGGTGACCCCCCCCTCGCGCAACCTCTATCCGGTGACGACCCCTCCGATCGAAATTCCGGTCGAGGAGAAGATCAAGCTTCTGGAAGAGATCGATCGGATCGCCCGGCAATATGATCCGCGGATCAAAAAGGTGATGGCCTCCTTCAGCAGCGAATATAAAATCGTTTTGATCGTCAACTCGCAAGGGGCGGTCACCGGCGATGTCCTCCCGTTGATGCGGCTCAACGTCAGCTGCATCGCGGAGGAGCAGGGAAACCGCCAGGTCGGCAGCTTCGGCGGCGGCGGCCGGCGCGAATTCGGTTATTTCCTGGAGGAGCGGCGCTTCGAGGAGTACACCAAAGAGGCGGCGCGGCAAGCGATCTTGAATTTGAGCGCCATCGATGCCCCGGCGGGGGTCATGGAAGTCGTCTTGGGGCCCGGCTGGCCCGGCATTCTTCTTCATGAAGCGATCGGACACGGCTTGGAGGCCGACTTCAACCGCAAAGGGACCTCGGCCTTCAGCGGGAAGATCGGCCAGCGGGTCGCTTCCGAGCTCTGCACCGTGGTCGATGACGGCACGCTTCCGTGGCGGCGCGGCTCGCTCAACGTCGACGACGAGGGAACCCCGACCGGCCGGACTGTTCTGATCGAGAAGGGGATCTTGAAAGGTTATCTTCAAGACCGTTTGAACGCGACGCTGATGAAGATGCCGCTGACCGGCAACGGCCGCCGGGAGAGCTACGCGCACAGCCCGATGCCCCGGATGACCAACACCTATATGCTGGCGGGGGAGTCGAATCCGGAAGAGATCATCCGATCGGTCCGGAAAGGACTCTACGCCGTCTCCTTCGGCGGAGGGCAGGTCGATATCACCAGCGGGAAGTTCGTCTTCTCGGCCAGCGAGGCCTATCTGATCGAGAACGGGAAAATCGGCGCGCCGGTCAAAGGAGCGACGTTGATCGGAAACGGCCCCGACGTCCTCACCAAGGTGACGATGGTCGGAAGCGACATGTCGCTCGACTCGGGGGTCGGGACCTGCGGGAAAGACGGCCAGAGTGTTCCGGTCGGGGTCGGCTTGCCGACAATCAAAGTGTCGGAGCTGACGGTGGGGGGAACGAAGGGTTAAACTTCGGAGAAAAAATGCAATTCGACCTGAATCGAGCCAAAGAGTTACTGAAGAGAGCGGAAAAACGGGGAGCCACCGGAGGGGATCTCATCGTCGTGGAGGGGGACTCTTTCTCGGCGCAGGTCCGCCTCAAAGAGGTGGAAAAGATCAGCAATGCCCGCGGAAAAAGCCTCGGGCTGCGGCTCTTTTTCGGGAACCGGTCGGCGATCACCTCCACCTCCGATCTGAGCCCCGCCTCGCTCGACCGCCTTCTCGACGACACCTGCACCCTGGCCCAGATCGCCGCGGAGGACACCTTCGCCGGTCTTCCCGCGCCGGAGCTTTTGGCCAAGAGCTTTCCCGAGCTCGATCTGGTCGATACCGAGGTGGAGAAAATTCCCATCGAGCAGAAAATCGACCTCGCCCGCCGGGCCGAGCAGGCGGCGTTGGAGCAGGACCCCCGGCTGACGAATTCGGAAGGGGCCGACTTCGGCCACTATCATACCTTCGTCCTCTATGCCGCGAGCAACGGGTTCCAGGGTCATTATGAAACGACCGGCGCTTCCTTGTCGGCGATGCCGATCGCCGTTCAGGACGGTCAGATGCAGCGCGATTATTGGTATTCCTCCCGGCGCAAACTGAAAGACCTCGAGTCGCCGGAATCGATCGGCCGAACGGCGGCGATCCGGACGTTGCGGCGGTTGGGGGCCCGAAAAGTCACGACACAGCAGGTCCCGGTCGTCTTCGATCCGCAGCTGGCCGCCTCCCTCTTAGGACACCTCTCCTCCGCGGTGTCGGGCTATTCGATCTACAAGGGGGCGTCGTTTCTGATCGATCAGGTGGGGAATCCGATCGCGTCGAGCGGGGTGACGGTTTACGACGATCCGACCCTTTGCTCCGGTCTCGGCTCCCGTCCTTTCGACGGCGAAGGGCTTCCCTCGTATCGAAAGACCGTCGTCGAAAACGGCGTTCTGAAAACCTATCTGCTCGACACCTACTCCGGCAAGAAGCTCGGGCTTCCCTCCACCGGAAACGCCGTGCGCGGGATCGGCGATCCCCCCTCGGTCGGGTCGTCCAACTTCCACATGAAGCCGGGGCCGTATACGCCGGAGGAGATCATCCGGTCGGTCAAGTCGGGGCTTTATGTAACGGAGCTGATCGGGTTCGGGGTCAACCTGGTCACCGGAGATTACTCCCGCGGCGCCGTCGGCCTTTGGATTGAAAACGGAGAGCTGGCCTATCCGGTCGAAGAGATCACGATCGCCGGAAATCTGAAAGAGATGTTCCGGCAGATCGAGATGGTCGGCAACGATCTCGACCCCTGGCGAAAGACCGCCGCCCCAACCCTTAAAATCTCCCGGATGACCGTCGCCGGAAATTAAATTCCGCAATAAATTCCCTCCACATGCTTCGCTCAGGACGACAAGACAAGTCGGGCGCATGGTTTACGGCGACGGTCGGATCGGCGGGTTTCGTCAGCGGTCTCCGGACGGGGAGGCGAAGTGGTCCACGCGGCTGACCGAGACGTCCGAGACGAACATCACCCCGGTATGGCGGTCGAAGAGCGGCTGTAAGCCGGCGAGAATCGGCTTCACCTTGTCGGGCGGAACGATCGTCATCAACATCACCAGACTGTCCATCTCATTGAACATCGGATGGGCCGAGTGAAGCCCGTGGGTCCCTTTTCCCGAAATGTTGTGGATGATCGTGTAGCCGGTCGCCTTGACGCTGTCGAGCAGATCGGTCGCGAACTTCACGTGCTCGCCCTGAATGATGATTCGAATCTCCTTCATCGGGTGAAGGGTAAGGCTGTTCATACGTTCTGCTCCTTCTCTAAAAACATTTCGTCCTGCGGAATCGCCCGCGCCTCCCTCAAGGGAACCCACTCCCGGCTTGGAAGATAGCGATAGAAGATTTTATCCCCCGGGTCGAGCGCGATCAAGTGGACCCATTCGTTGTGGTAATATTCCTGAAGCACTTTATGACGGCGGATGATCGCTCCGATCCGCTCCCGCGGCGCTTCGATCACGCTCAGCAGCCGCATCGGCTCATGATACGGCCGCTCCCCCTTCATCACCGTCTGCGCGGGGAGCCCCACGCGCAAATCGCTCTGCGGCCCCGACATGACCCCGAACCGGCCGACGACGTTGTGGTAAATCTTGCTCCCGCTCCCGTAGACCCCGTTGTCGACCGTCGAAAAATAGTACTCCATGTTGATCCACTGGCCGACCACCTGGGGGCCGGTCATCAGAATCTCCAGCAGCCGGCCGGTCGGATCTTCCTGAGGATCATACGATTGTAAGAAAACCCTCCCTTCCAAATCAACCCGCCGGGTCATCCGCCGGCCGCCGATGACGAAGGCCGCGTTCCCCGACAGCCCCCACTCCGGCCGGACCTGGCTCCAGTCGCCGCTGCGCCGCCGCACCTCCTGCGCCGCCTGAGCGGGGGTCGGGGCCGATTCGATCTCCGGGAACCGCGCGCAGCGCTCCCGGCTGGTCTGAAGGCCGGCCTCCTCCAGATCGTCCATCAGCCGGTGCAGATCCATCCGGTGGGTCTGGGGAAGCTCCTCCAGATCGAAGAAGGCCACCGCGTCGGTGGTGGTGTTGTGCTCGCCGGCGATGAAATAGGTGTCGGCGGGAACCACGATGCCGTTCTTCGCCAGCCCCTCCCGGACGAGCGGCTTGTTCGCCATCGCCGCCAGCACCCGCGCGTTCGGCTTGCCGGAGTTTCCGCCGCAGGCGCCGCAGTCGAGCGCCGCCTCGTACGGGTTGTTCTCCGAAGCGCTGCCGTGCCCGCAGAAGAGGACCAACCGGGCGAAGTTTTTGGTCAGCCCCATCATCCGGAGCGCCGTCTCCACGGTGAAGAGCTGCTCCTGAAGGGTGAAGCCGGTCCGGGTGATCTTCTCCATCCGGGCGAACGACCAGCGACGGTTGATCTGGTAGCGTGCGCGGAGATCTTCGATAAAGGCGGCCTCCTCCTCCGCGGAGAGGGCATTGGGACGGGTCGAACCCTTGACCAACGGCGCCGGATCGATGTCGTCCATCGCCCGCCGGCGAAAGAACTCCAGCCGCTCCAGAGAGAGGTTCAGGTTCCGGTCGCCGAACTCCTGCTGCAGCGCCCGCCGGATGACCGCCCGCTGCTCGGAGGCGAGCATCTCCTCGACCTCTTTCCGGGAGAGCTTGTCGATCGTGAGCGAGGTGGAGACCGGGGGGGCGAAGAGCCGGCGGAACCAGGCGGTCAGATTCCGATACCCGTTGGTGAAAACCGTCTTGCCGATCAGCGGAAGCGCGTAGAACCAGCCGACCGACTCGACCATCACATACGGGGTGATCACATTCTCCTTCAGGGAATACAACAGCTCATGCCCCATGTGCAGCAGCTGCGTCCCAGAGAGATGCCGGGAGAGGAGCCGGCCCTGATAGGGGCGGGGGAGCTCCCGCACCAGGTTCTTCGCCTTCATGATCACCGGATACTGATCGGTCTCGTGATGATCGCCGAGCCCTTGATAGCGGATGAAGACGGTGAAGAAGCCGGCGAAGCCGAACGTCTCGTAATCGCCGACCGCCTCCAGATGCCGCCGGAACGGCTCGGAGCGAACGTCGATGCAAAAAACCGCTTGCGCCTGCGGGCGGATTAATAGAGGGGTTTGCGTCACCCCCTCATGCAGCTTCGCTGCATGAGCCTCCCCCTCAACGCTCGCGTTTGCTCGCTGGGGATTCATCATAGGGGCTCGCGTCGCCCCCTCCAGCAATGAAGCTGCTGGAGCCTCCCCCTCATGCGCGCTTTGCGCGCTGAGATTGGACTTCAGTTTTTCGATCAGCTGTCCCTGGTAGCCCGTTTCGAGCGCCTTTAGCCAGATCGGACCTTGCTCCGATTCCGGAAAGGCATCGACCCAGTCGAGGAGGGTCTTCAGATCCTCCGGCGGGGTTTCCAGGAAAAGGGCCGGATCGATCGCGAGCGCTTCGGCGAGGGCGCGCAGCCGCAAGGCGGCGGCGCGCCGGACCGCCTCCTCCCGCCGCGGCCCGATCTGCGCCGCATAACGCTCGGCGAGTTTCTCCCAGGCGTCTTTTTGTCCGACCGAGGAGGCGCTTCGCTCGCGGAGCCGATCGACCTGCGCGGCGTAATCGGCCGGCAGCCGCCCGGCGAGCCGGGCGCGCCGCAGATAATATTCCAGCGGGTGGCGTTGCAGGTAGGCCGAGATGGCGTCGACGCTTCCGGCGATTCCAAGATGTTCCTGGCACGCTTTCTCGACCAGCTCCCGCACATACCAGATCCGGACGGCGAGGTACTGGATCAGATCGGCGGGGTACGCCTGCTGCCATTCATATTCGCTCTGATCGGAGCGCCATTTGATGAAGCCGGTCCAGCCGGGGAGGGCCGCCAGGTGGAGGGAGAGATATTCCTGCCACGTATCGTGGGGAATATCGAGGGCGGTGAGGCTTTCGAAGAGCGCCGCTTCCGGCTCCTCCGGAAGGGCGGCGATCTTCCGGCGGCTCAGGGGGATGCCGCAGGGGGACCATTCGAGCGCGGCGAGCGATTTCCAGGCGAGATAAAATCCTTTTTCCCGTTCCGGCATCGGCCAGGGGGCCTGCCCCTCGTCCAAAAAGGCGCCGCACCATTTGATCATCTCCCCGTTGACCTGCTCGGTGATGTTGGTTCCGAGGACCTGGTCGCACCAGGCCGACGGCGTCACCCGCCGGACCAGCGCCCCCCGCGCCGCCTCGGCGTCGGCCCGCATCTGTTTCCGAAGGTCGAGCGGTTTCGACGCGGGGCCGAGGCGGCCCGCCAACGCCTCCAGAAAGGTCCGATCGGGAGCGGCGTCGAGCGCGGCCTGGATGACCGCCTCGTCCGGGTCGACGGGGCCGCCGAGCCCCGCCAGCATGCAGGCGCGAAGGACGGCGAGGCGGGTGACCCGCTCTTCTCCCGCCGTCACGTACTTGTCGCACGCCAGCGGCCGGAGGGCGGCGTCGATCTGTTCGGGGAGAATTCTCCCGGAGCGGAGATATTCCCGGTAAATCGCGCCGGAGAGATACCCGTTCGCCCCGAGGAGCCGCTCCCCCTGCCTCACCGCCTCCTCGAAAGGGAGATGCTCCAGGCCGTGCAACGGGTTGCGGGTAATAAAGTTCCGCATCGGCCAGTAGTTGGCGATGATCTCGCCGGCCAGCCGGACCACCCCTCTGAGCCGCAGCCGCTCGGTTTCGCTGTATGGGATTCGGGTTATTTGCATAAGTTTAGTTTATTATAGGGGCTCGCTGGAGTCTAATTATAGGGGCTTGCGTCGCCCCCTCATCCAGCCAAGCTGGATGAGCCTCCCCCTCAACGCTCGCTTTCGCTCGCTGGGGATTCATCATAGGGGCTCGCGTCGCCCCCTCCGTCGGCGAAGCCGCCGGAGCCTCCCCCTCACGCGCGCTTTGCGCGCTGGGTGGAGGAAGTCCCGTCGTCGCCGGGTCTGTTTGGAAAAATGCGTTTGGGGCGATGCCGATGATCAGGAGGATCAAGAGCGCGATCGCCAGGGGGGCGGTTTCGCCGCCGCGCAGGTCGGTGTATCGGATGTCGGCGCGGGGGGGGCCGAAGAGGAGGCGCCGCATCAAATTGACGAAAAGCCACGACGCCCCCAGCCAGGCCAGCACGATCACGGCGAGATCCCACGACACCGGGAGCGACCGGTTCGTCAGCATTTCCATCAATCCAGAAAAGAGGCCGAACGGCGGAAGCCCCATCGCGGCGGTCACCAGGAGGGCGAGCAAGAGGGCGAAGCGGGGCATCGGCTTCGCGAGCCCGCCGATCCGGTCGAGATCCAAATCGCCGTATCGCGTCCGCACCGTCCGCCAGGCGAAGAGGAGCCCCCCCGTGATCAGCGCCGCGGCGACGGCGTAGAGCGCCCCCCGCGGCGCGCCGCCGGCCGCGCCGGCGAGATACCACCAGAGAATCGAGAAGAGGGCGACCCCGCCGTAGGCGAGCAGCCGCTCCACCCGGAACTGGGCGATCGCCTTGACCATTCCGTAGAACGCGCCGAAGAGGGCGAGCAGGCTGATCGCCCCGCGGATCTCCGTCGGGATCTCCGGAAGCAGCCCCCCGATCGCGTAGAATCCCGACAACGGGAGAAGCAGGGCGAGCAGCGCCGGGAAAACCCCCGGCAGCCGGGTCAGCGCCGCCACATAGAGCCCGTGCAGCGGAAAGAGGGGAAGGAAGAGGACGGCGACCAAGAAGATCGCGAGGTTTCCGGCGGAGAGATCGTTCACCCGTGCGGCGGCGGGGAGGAGCCGCTCGAGGGCGACGCCGAACGCGATCAGGCCGACGGCGATTTTAAACGGCATGCTCTGGTCGAGCCGGCGGGTCCATCGCTCCCATCTTCGTCCGAGCCGCGCGTAGAAGGCTTCCAGATACGTCCGGTTCAGGAAGAAAACGTAGAGGTGGGTCATCAGCGCGTTGGTCCGCTCCGGCATCCGGATCGCGAAGCCGTGGCTCCTCGCGTAGATCACCACCCAGCCGGAGAGGATCAGCAGCGCCGTCACCGCGATCAAAAAGTCGAAGAGCCATCCGTTCAACGCGGCCGCCTGGAAATAGCCGGCCGCCTCTCCCGGCGCGGGATAGAGAAAGTGGGTCAGCCCCTCCGCCGCGAAGAGATAGGTCAATACCACCAGGAGCATCGTGAAGAGCATGAGCGCCGCCACCTTCCACGACGACACCGCCTGCAAGCGGTAGAGGGTCAGGATCGCCTGGGAGGAGGTGACCCAGATGAAGAAGAGAAAGATCACCACCCCTTGCGAATCGATCAGGGGGATTTGGAGCACGCCGTGCGCCGTGAGGACGAGGATCAACGGGAGGATGAGGGTCATGAGGAATCCGGCCCCCCAGGTGAGGCGGGAGAAATCCCCCTTCTCCAGGGCGAGCTCCACCTGATCGTGTTTGTCGTGCAGCGGCGGATGTCTCGGCTCGTGTCGGGCCGCATGGATGATGTGGCCGCTGTTGAGGAAGACGGTCGCTTTGAAGAGGCCGTGGGCGATGAGGTGGAAGATCGCGAGGGCGAAGCCCCCCAGCCCGCACTCCATGATCATGTAGCCCATCTGCCCGACGGTGGAGTGGGCCAGCGTCTTTTTGATGTCGTTCTGCGTCAGCATCATCGTCGCCCCGACGAGCGTGGTCACCGCGCCGATCAGCAGGGCGAAATGGAGCGTGACGGGGCTGAGGCCGTAGAGCGGGGCGAGCCGGTTCATGAGGAAGCCGCCGGCGTTGATGATCCCGGCGTGCAGCAGGGCGGTCACCGGCGTCGGGGCGTAGAGGTTTCCGGCCAGCCAGGTGTGCATCGGAAACTGGACCGACTTGCTCATGGCGCCGATGAAGATCAGCAGGGTGATGACCGTCGGCGCGCCGATTGAAAATCCGCCGAGCGAAAAGCTCTCTTGCATTTCGGCCGCTTTGATGAAGAGCTGCGGGAATTCGAGGGTGCCGTAGGTCCGATAGGCGAGGACGACCCCGGCCAAAAAGGCGACGTCTCCGATCCGGAGGATGATATAGGTTTTCCCGGCCGCTTGCACCGACGCGGGGTGGGAGTAGTTGTGGACGAGGAGGTAGAGCATCCAGCTGATGAGCTGCCAGAAGACAAAGAGCATCAGAAGGTTGCGGCTGGAAACCATGCAGAGGAGGATCACGGTCATCAGGTTGAGCAGGCCGTGGAAGCGGGCGCGGCCGGTCTCCTGCTCCATGTAGCGGATGGCGAAGCGGAAGATCAGGAAGCCGATGGCGCTGACGAGCACCATCATGACGGCGGCGAGGCGGTCGATATAGAGGCCGAATTGGAAGAGGCCCCCTTCGGCGGGGGAGAGGGGGACATGGATTGGCTCGGTGCTCGCGCCGGCCTGGTAGAGGACGAGAAGGGAGATCGCGAGCGACGCGATCTGCGCGGCGGTGCCGATCCGATAGGCCTTCCGGCCGATCTGCCTTTCGAAGAGGCCGATCGCCACGGCCGCGGTAAGCGGCCCCAGAAGGATCAGCAATGGGTAGTACGAAACCGTCATCTTCCTCCGTGGTTTGTGATTTCTATCGTCAATGCGGGGAAAAAGCGTCGGTAAAACGCGGATAACAAAAAAAGCCGACCCAACCCTTCAAGTATTTGAGTCGGCTTATAGCCTGACCGATCCTAACTTTTCAGGATCCTTCGGGCTATCTCCCGCGTATGGAAATTAAAAACCAGGTGGGTGTTCCAAGTCAAGGGAAATTAACGGGGAGAGGGGCTTAGAGTTGCCAAGTTGGGATGAAAATAATGATGCTCTCTTTGAGTGTGGATGATCGGGGAAGCGGTAGTTTGGACTGCACGAACGACATGTTGTGCCCCAGAGGCTACTCCCATGCGGCTTCGGGCCATGAGATAACTCTGATTTTCCAATTACCCTTTACCGCATCTTCCATTGTGAGCCGTTCAGGGCTAAGATCGCTGCCTGTGGCAATGCTGTAGTAAATGTTGCCGGCACCCATTACGACATCGTGGTGCGCAGCCCCAAATTCCATGTCCTTGCCACGCTTCGTGATAATGTCTTTGACCCGATCACCGACACGCAGGCCATGGACGTCCTTTATCTCTGGGCTTCGGACTTGAAGAATAGAGATGGAGACCTCCGATGTCGTTTTTTTGCTTTCAGCCGATTCTTCAATAAAAGACTTAATCGTAAAGAGGACTTCTCCGTTGGGTTTCGAAACCTCGAAGTAGTGAAAGTCAGGGGAGTCTCCCTGACCTATGTCGTATTTAACGACTAGGTTGGGGAAGAGCTTCTTAAGCTTTGTCTCTGACACCTTGGCGGGCCTGCCTGTCAGCGGCAACGGACCTAGAGCCGTTGGGCTAAGGATGAGTGAATCTGCGGCGAAAACGCTACCGGCCACTAGGACCGTTATCAGCAGAGCTGAAGTCTTGGCGAGCATTTTCATTTTTGGGGCACAATGTTTGACATGAGGGGCTTGTGGAAGCAAGCGAAGCTTGCTGGAACACGTCGCCTCGATGGAAGGGTTAGGTTTCATACAGGCGCCTCCTGACCCAGCGCTCAACATATTGGCCATCCTTTGCATCGAGGCGATAGGTGTCGCGCTGGACCCATTCAATGGCCCCCCGCGTGAAAGTACTGGTGGTAACGATGATGCCCTTGGTAACACGATCACGTTCGACAACCGCTGAGAGTTCTCGCAGGTGACTAAGCTGTACCTTCCGATTCGTCGAGTACTTCTTGGCTTGCCAAATGGCTTTAAGAGCGCCGAGGATGGGGTCTACTCGTTCTGCGAGCACGTCAATGCCGCCATCTCTCGATCCCTGCATCAGGGTGACATTCCACCCGTGGGTTTCCAGAAGTTCGGCGATGAGGTGCTCGAATTGACGCCAACCCAGCTCCGAAAGTAGCTTGCCTTCGCGTAGAAGCTTGTCTGCAAGCAGAAGGTGGCTTGGCGAGTTGGCGAGAAAGACTGCCGCAGGCACAAGCGCACTATTGGGTGTCCAGACCTCCCGGTCTGGTGTTGGCGGGTTAACGTGGTCGATGGCGTGATAGAAGACGAGGTCGGCGGCTTGCCATTCTTGAGTGTCGGCCCAGGAAGCGATGTGCTCGCGGAATTCGAACAACCAATCATCAGAGGCGACGGCGGTACTAGCGAAGAAGCCCAACAGTCCAGGGTCGGTTAGGTGGGAGACAGTTTCACCGTCCAGCAACGGATTGCTAAAAAGAAAGTCGTCAATCTCGTCATCAGTCGGCTCCTCGTCTTCCGGCCGTACGTAGTCGTCGGCGTTTGCCTCGCGAGATGCGCGATGCATTGAGATCGACGCGGCAATGCCTTCGCTCACGAGATCTCGCAAGAACTGGGCGGTGACGGTTGGCATCCGTGAAACCTAACGCCCGGCATCAACGGCGCCCAACAGCAAGCACAGCGCCGCTGTTGGGCGTCCGCTGGATGCCGAAGTTAGACCCCTTTTTCCTGTACACCATAGCGGATAAACTGCTCCATCGCGTTCGGGCCGTCGGTAGCGAGCCCCTCAGCCTGCATTGCGCCATACCAATTCACAAGCGCCTGCTTCATCCATGCGGGGTCTTTCTTCCAGACTGGACCAATGTGTTCCATCCAGAGTGCAATTTCGCGCGCGGTGTGCTGGTCCTTCCCCGCTAACGCCTTTGCGATCTGAACGAGCATCCGCGCGAGTCCTTCATCAATGACTTCCCACGGCAGTGCCCAGTGGGCGTTACCGAGGCAATCCGTATAGAAGCCCAACTGCTTGAGGTTGTCGAGGACGAACGGATGATCGGACGTCTCGTCGAACAGAGGCCTCAAGTCATCCAGCCTTCGCGCGCCTGCGGCGGCAAGCTGCGGTAGCAGCCAGGCGATGTTCTTAGAAGTGTGAGACCGGTATCGCTTCCAAACCTCCAAAGCATCCGCATCGGTTCGCGCAAGAGCAAGTTCCCTAAGTATTGAGACTTTTCCGGCTTCCTCAATAGAGAGCGCGGCAACAGACGCAGCTGTTGGGAAACGCCCAATGCTGACAAGCGACTCCGCGTCTTCCGATAGACGACGCGCATTTCTTGCGGCAGCATTCATCCCGTCCGCGATCTGACCGGGTGTCAACCTACTTCGGTATGCATCGAGTTTCTTCTTCACAGGCCCTCAGGACACCGGAGGGTCTAACGTGTTGCATCAGGGGCTGGCCAAGAAGCGGCGCGAAGCGACGCTTTTGTCTGTCCGAGTGAATTTGCCTTATTAGATATCATTTCTCATTCCAATATAAAGACTGCACGTGTTAACACTTGTAAAGGGGGATAACGAAACATTTTGTTGCTTGTGAGTACCTCCGTACTCCTTTCTTTCACGTTCGTATCGACCTTTATAGTATTTTGAAATCTCGTTCGGAGATGAAGCGTCAAATTCAAAAATGTCTTCTGTTAACGACCCATCTTTCTTTTTGTACCGCAACCCAATAACCAAAATTCCTTGCTCTGGTTTGGACAAATTGACTTGATAAAGCTCTCCGTCATTTTTGCGAAGCTTAATACACCAGGACACTAGTAGGCCTGGGATAGCTTTCAAAACTTCCGCGTCGCCGGTTTCGCGCGCTCTACGATGAAGTTCTTCGATAATCTCGTATTTCGATTTCATGACCGCTAACGTGAAGGTCACCGGCACTGCGCGGCTTTATCGCGCATCGTCCGGTGGACCGCAGGGTTATGCCTCATGTTTTCTCGCCAAGTATGTAGAGAGCGCAGAAACGATACCGACAACCAACTCAGCTTCCTCAAAGGTTGGCTCCCTCCCTTCGCGAATATGGCGCGCATTTTCTGATGCGTACCCCCAAGCCTTTGAAATTGCCTCATCGAGAGGGCGAGGCACGATATTTCCGTAACGTTTCATGATGTCGCCGAGATTGGCCTTTCCGTCACCACATGCCTCGCGGGCGACGCACTCAAGAGCCGCCATTGAATGTTGAATAGCCCCGGTTACATCCGGCGAGGGACGGCGAGACAAGTCACGAAGCGCCTCATGTAGTTCATTTCGCGCGGTACTAAGATTTCGCGTCTCCAATGCGCGTTCAGCGGTGACAACCACTTCCTCGAACACCTCGGGACCGCGCATTTCGATGACGCCCCCAGACAGCTTCCAGCCGATGCCGTTTTCAAGGCAGTAATCGTTCAACTCGCTCTCGAATTTCGCAGCATTGTAGGTATATGGTGCTTCGCGCATCGCAGCGGCGAGCCCCTCAATAATGTCGTACACGCGGTACCAGGCGCAGTCGTCAACGAGATTGTGTACTTCACGATCAATGTTGGGGTATGGGGACCAATTGTTTTCGTCTGGACGTTTGCGGAGTAGGCGACAAACCACTTCTCGAAGGCTGTGCGGACCAAACCCGCACTCGTAGGCCAGTTGAACAAGGACGCCGCGCAGTTCGTGCGGCGCGTCCTGCCGCACAGAGATTTCCTTCTCATGTGACTCGTGGTACCCGTGTCTCTTTGAAAATCGGTCAGTCATCGCAGCGGCCATTCATGAGGCATAACTATAATTCGACGTCCCAATCATTTCCGCCAACTCTGCTAAAACTGCCGCCTACTCAGACCTTACGGAGGGCAAATAATGTCACAAGCGGTTGAATCGACGGTGCCTTCGGCTGGGCCACCCTGCCCGCGTGTTCGCCGGCCTAATTTGAATCGGGCCTGTTGGCTTTGGAAGGGGGGTATCTACCGCAACACCCTCTGCGCGATGAGAACCGCTCGTCCTCTCGGAAAATCTTTTCGGGATAAAATCCAGGTTCCCAAGAGGCCGCACGGCTTTTCATGACTCGCTCTGGATGGATAGGTAGGTAGGACCACCAGCATCTTAGCTTTTTCTAAGGTGGGTGTCAACAAATTCCTATCCATAATGATTCCGGCCGAATGTATTCCGAAGGTAGCGATTATTTTACGACGACATCGCGATCGAGGATTGCGACTTTAATAATGTATTCTGGTCTGGGATTCACAAATCACTTTTTCAGGAAGGAAGATTAATCTTATTTTTTCATAATTGGAGAATCTTGAGCGGCGAGATTTCGGAACGGCCCAGACACATTTTGTTTGGCGAGAGCGACCTCGATGGCAACCTTACCTGCCAGAGTCTACTTCAAATCGCTTTTCAAGATTTTCCGATAGAGAAAAAATAATCACCCGTTCTCCGCTCTTCGTGCTGATGTCGGTATGAAGGCTGATCACTTTGAGGCCGGTCATCTTTTCGATCAGCTCCGAGAGGAGCCCGCGGCCTTGCTCCAGGAGGTTGGAGCGGACTTGTTTGATGAGGTTGGTTCCTTCCGGGTTCTTCGCCAGCTGCTGCTCGGCGGGGGTGAGCACCCCCTTGAGGCGGAGCAGGATCATGTCGTTGATGATGTAGGCCTGCGTTTCCTTGGGGCCGCGGCCCATGTAATCTTTTTCGAACTGAATGATCGCGTTGCTGATCTCCGCCTCGACCTGCCCCTTTGTTTTTCTTCCCGTCGGCATGATTCTCTCTGATAGACGAAATGACCGCTTCACTTTACATCAGAAAGCCGGACGCGTAAAGCGGAAATTGAACGGACGGGGCTTTGCCCCGGACCCCACCTGTGAGGATCAAAGTCGTGGGGCTGCTCGCCCCACCCCCCGCCACGGGGGTTGCGTGCCCAACCCCCTTTGGATTCCCAGGGCAGCCGGGGGGAAAGTACCCCCCCAGCTCCCCCCGTTTTACGGTCAGAACTCGCTCAACCACGGAAGGACACCGATGGATTGTGCTTCAGACAGCTGACCTTGTAAGGTAGATGAAACATCTTGATTTGTAGTGGGCCTCTACGTCCTCGCTCCACCCATCCCCCAGTGGGTCCCTTTCGCTGCGGGCGCAGAGGCCCACAGAAGATAAATCAATTTCAAATTCAAAATCAAAATAAAAACAAAATAGAAAGACCCGGCGCGTCATGGGCGTCCTGTGCCCCCTATCTTCCTGCGTTACTTCTGTCAGACGTTCCATCTACCGCTTTAGGTCGCCCTGTCTGAGGGGCAGCCGCGCTGTTTTTGCGTGGATGCGCCGAGTTCGACCGTATGGGGGGAATCCAAGGGGGGGGCTTGCCTCCCTCTGGTGCCCCTTGGGAAGCCGAAGGGGGTTGGGCAAGCAACCCCCGCGGTGGGGTGTGGGGCGAAGAGCCCCACGACTTTGATCCTCGCGGGTGGGGCTTGGGGCAAAGCCCCATTCCAATCCAATCTAATTTGAACTTAAACAAAGAAAAAAGGTGACGTTCAAGACGGGATCGATCGGGCGAGCGCGGAGAGCGCTTTAGCCAGCCGTTCGGGATCGACCGGTTTGACGAGATAAGTATCAAAACCGGCCATCAACGCCTGTTGTCGATCTTCGAAGCCGCCGTAGGCGGTCAACGCAACGGCCGGAATATGCCGCCGTCCCTCCGATTCCTCCTGCCGTAACCGCCCGATCAGGACATATCCATCTATACCCGGCATGGCAATATCGCTGACCAAAACATCCGGCTTTAGAGAATCAAGGGCGCGGCGCGCCTCTTCCGCCGATCCGACCGCGGCGACCTCGGCCTTGCGCTGCTTCAATACCAACGTGACAAGATCCCGGGCATCGGCCTCATCGTCCACCACGAGCACTTTGATCCCCTCCAACATCGTCGAAGGCGCTTCCTCGGAGCGCGGAAGATTTCCCCCTCCCGTCCGGATCGCCCGGACGGGGAGCTTCACGGTAAACGTCGCCCCTCGACCCGCTCCTTCACTGGTCGCCTGGACACTCCCGCCGTGCAGCTCCGCGAGGTGGCGGACGATCGACAAGCCCAAACCGAGGCCGGTGTGAGACCGGTCCGGGGAAGACGCTCCTTGCCGGAACCGCTCGAACACAAAAGGAAGAAAGTCGGGAGGGATGCCGATTCCGGTGTCGCTGACCGTCAGCGCGACATAGGGGGGAATCCGTTTGAGTCCGACGCGAACTTCCCCTCCTTCAGGGGTAAACTTGACGGCATTTGAAATGAGATTCCATGTCACTTGCTGGAGCCGATCGGGATCACCCACGAAGGGAGCGGCGGAGGGATCCAGGTCCGATTCCAGCCGGATCCCCTTTGCATCCGCCGCCGGCCGAACGGTATCGACGGCGGCCTCGATCACTTCAATGAGATCGATCGGCCTGGGATGAAGGCGAAGTTTGCCGGTAATAATCCGGGAGACATCGAGCAGATCTTCGATCAGTTGGACCTGTATTTTCGCATTCCGCTCGATCGATTCGATCGCCCGCGCGGCCTGCGCCTCGTCGAACATGCCGGAGCCGAGCAGTTGCGAATAACCGAGGATCGCATTCAACGGGGTCCGAAGCTCATGGGAAACCATCGCAAGGAATTCATCCTTCGAGCGGTTGGCCTCTTCCGCTTCGAGGCGGGCCTTCTGCTCTCGGATCAAAAGATCGTTCCGTTCCTCCTCCGCCCGCTTCCGCTCGGTGATATCGCGCATCACGACGGAGTAGCCGCTCAGGCCTCCGGAGGCATCGCGAAGCGCCGTGACAACCATAAGCGCCCAAAAGATCGACCCGTCCTTCCGCATCCGCCAATCTTCTTCCTCGAAGCGTCCCTCCGTCGCGGCGATGCGGAGCGCTTTGTCCGGTCTTCCTTGCCTGATTTGTTCGGGAAGATAAAAATGGGAGATCGGCTTTCCGAGGATCTCTTCCGCTTGATATCCCTGGAGGCGCTCGGTCCCCGCGTTCCAACTGATCACCTGTCCCGATGCATCGAGCATAAAAATCGCATAGTCTCTCGCCCCGTCGATCAGGAGGCGGAAGCGCTCCTCGCTCTGGCGGCGGGTTTCTTCGCTGCGCCGCGCCGCCTCCATATTGGCCTCGGCTTGACGCTTGGCGGAGTGCAGCGCGACCGTCAACGCGGTGATGACCGATCCTTCTAATATAAAGAGACTGAGCTGAACGGTCTGGCCCGGCGTGTAACGGAGAAAACCGTAATAAGGAGAGAGAAAAACGAAATCGCTGATCAAGGTCGATAAAACCGTCGCCATCAGCCCGGGCCCCATGCCGCCGTACCAGGCGCTGACCATGACCGCGATGAGGAAAAGAAGAAAGGGGGTCGTCTCGGTCACGAAGGGGTTGATGAGGAGTCGTAACAGGAAAATGAGCGCGACCGAAAACACCCCCACTCCATAGCGAAGCAGCGGGTGGCGGGGCGGCTTGGTGAATTTGCCGTTGAGCGTCAGTGACATCGATCGACCTCTTTTAATCATTATCGATATCAAATTATGAAAGTGAATGCAAGTAACAGCGGGCGCGGGTTACTTCTGCTCGAAGATAAAGAGCCGGCCGATCGACTCGGTGTATTCTTTCCATTCCGAGAAACGGCTGAGCTCATAAGCGGCGAGAGGAGAATCCTTCATCTTTTCTTGGATGACCGCGGGAAACCCTTTGGAGGAGGCCGGTTTGAACGAGATCCGGTCCCGGATGACGGTGAAAGAGGGAGAGGAGTCGGCCCCGCCGGTCAGCAAGAGACGCCCGCGCGTTGAATCGATCCGCAGAACACCGATGAGATATCCATAAGGAATCAACAGCGCGGCGCGGTGATGATCGGCCCAGGCCAGTTTTTCCCATTCGAAGGGGGCGGCGGAGGCCGGATCGGAGGTGGCCTGCTCGGTTAATGAGAGCCATTCCAAGGGGGTCCGCTCGTAAATACAGAGGTAGGCGTCATACCGGAGGACATTCCCCATCCCGATCCCGGTTCCAACCTGCTCGATGCCGTATCCGCAGGAGAAGGGCTCGATCCCGAACTCTCGGGAGAGGCTCCTCTGCTGGCGTGTTTCAACCGGCGTTGCGGCAAGGTCTTCCCGAGAGATATGAAGTTGGTGGGAAGAAGAATCGCCGCCGCCGAGGAGAAGAGAAGGGGAGACGGCTTGACAGCTCCCGAATGTAAGATACGCTTCATGACAAAAGACGGCGGGAGCGCCGAGGTGATTTTTGAAAACAGTCGAAAAAGGCTGCTGTTGCCCGATCAACATCGATCCCTCCGTTGCGCCGAGCATAACACAGTCGGCGGTAAAGAAACACTGTCCGAGTCCCCGCCGTTTTGATGATCTACGTCACTTTCTTTAGAAAATTTAAATAAAAATGGATCGATCCGGCTTTTTTTGTGTTACAATGCAGCGGCCTTTTCATTTTTTTCTCGTTTTAAAATCCTCGCATCGGATATAATAATATCAACTTCTCTGTATCGGTTTGAGGTTCTATGCGAAAAGTCGGATTCGGATTAACCCTTTTTTTCTTATCGCTCTACCTCGTGTCGCATTGGCTGCCAGAGGAGGATTCCCCCGAGGGGGAAACCGGCTCGGTGAATGAAGAATCGGCCGAGGGATCGTCCTCCGAGATCGCCCCCGATATCCTCTCCGCCCTGGCCCCGGAGAGCCCCGAAGAAATCGTAAAAGAAATCGTAAAGGAGCATACGTTCAAATCGGGCGATTCGCTTTTTGCGGTTCTCTCCGTCTTGGGGATTTCCGATGCGGAGATTTTCGATATCATGAAAGCGGCCAAAAAAGTGTACGATCTAAGGAAGATCATCCCCGGGCAAAAGATCATCGTCTTCTTGGAAGAGGCCCCCCAGGCGGTCGGTAAGATGTTGTATCAGATCGATCCGTTCCGCTCCCTGAAGGTGGAGCGTTCCGAAAACGGGTTCCACGTCGTGGAAGAGAAAACCCCTCTCGAACGGGACCTCGTCAGTCACAACGGAGTCATCTCGGACACCCTCTATGAATCGGCGCGGCGCTCCGGGGTGCCGGCGGAAGTCATTCTCGATCTCTCCGATATTTTCGCCTGGGACGTCGACTTCAGCACCGAGATTCAATCGGGCGATCACTTCCGCGTCGTTTATGAGGTGTTTAAAAACGAGGAAAAGATCCTCCGGACCGGCCGGGTGCTGGCGGCCGAGCTGATCAACCAAGGGAGCGCCTATCGCGCTTACCATTTCTCGAATGACGACGGAAAAGGGGACTACTACGATGGAAACGGAAGGTCGCTGAAGAAGGCCTTCTTGAAATCGCCTCTGCGTTACCGCTACATCAGCTCCGGATTTACGACCAAGCGCTTTCATCCGGTTCTCAAGGTGAATCGGCCTCATTTGGGGGTCGATTATGCCGCTCCCCGCGGCACGCCGGTCATGGCCGCCAGCAATGGGACAGTGAAGTTCGTCGGCTGGAACGGAGGACACGGGAAAACGGTCATTATCCAGCATCGAAACGGATACAGCACCCTTTACGGACATCTCTCAAGTTACGGAAAGGGGATGCGGAAGGGAAAAAAAGTCGAGCAGGGAGAGATGATCGGACGGGTCGGCTCGACCGGACTGAGCACCGGACCGCACCTTCACTACACCCTCATGCGGCACGGCAAACCGATCAACCCGAAAAACGCCGACGTCGTTCGGGGGGAGCCGCTTCCGAAAGCGTGGGAAGCTCCCTTCAAAGAAACGGTCGAGGAGATGAACCGCCACCTCGATTCTGGATCGCCTGGAAACGGCCGGATCTAAACCGCTTCATCTTGTTCGACGACAGATCGACGCATCTTATTTTTCGTAAACCGTTTACCGCATTGAACACCGGCAGCGCGGACCGCTCTGCGCTGCTTTCTCTAACCCCACCTATTTTCACGTTTATTCTCCTTTCCGATTTGACAATCCGAATCCCTCTGTTAGATTTGTAAAGGCGACTGCGGAAGGAAACCTTTCGCACTCCAACTCGGTTTATCCCAAAAACGAACGGAGATCAAGATGCGTCGATCCATCATCATGTCGTCATGGCTCGTCCTATCTACTTTCTTCACACCGCTCGCCTTTGCAGCGCCGGAGTCCTTCTCTGAGTTGAGCGAAAGGGTCGAGAAGATCGAAGAAAAAAACAAACGACTGGAAAAGGAAATCGGAAAACAAAGAGAAACGATCGATTCTTTATCCCCAATAACAGATGCGTTGGGGCGAAACAATTTACCCGAGGGGGATGAGACGCTCCATCTTTACGACGGAGAATCGGAAGGTCAGGACGGCGGAATTTCGGCGCTGAAAATAACGGGATTTTGGGATTTTGGTTTCAATGCCAACATCGGCGAAGACGAACACAGCAAGTCGTTTACAACAGGGGAGCTCGATTTGTTCCTCACCGCTGAAATTTCGGAAAAGGTCAGCTTTTTGACGGAGATGGTCTTTTATCCGGTGGCGGTCCAAAACCGACTCGTTTTCGAGATGCAGCGGGTCATTCTGAAATATTCATTCTCCGATCTTGTCAATCTGCAGATCGGCCGAATGCACACGGCTTTGGGATACTGGAATCATACCTACCATCATGGAACATGGCTTCAAACCACCGTTCTGAGACCCGAAATCTACCGCTTCGATGAATATGATCACGGCCTCTTGCCGGTGCATTCCGTCGGGGTTGAATTCTTCGGGACAAAGGCGTTGCGCCCTCTTCATTTGGAATACCATCTCGGGGTGACCAACGGTCGGGGCAAAACGACGAATGCGGCCGATGCGATTCAAAACCTCAGAGACGACAATGATTCAAAGGCCTTCAACTTCTTGCTCGGCCTCACGCCGCGGCTGATCGAAGGGCTTCAGGTGGGGGGAAGCCTTTATCTCGACAAAATACCCGCCGATCCGACCAACCCGACGAGAGTAGAGCCGATCGACGAGCGGATTATGGGAGCCTATGCGGTCTATTTCCGTCATCAGGCCGAGCTCCTCGGAGAGATTTTTAAGATCGATCATCACGATCAAACATCGGGAAAAGATTTCGACACGATCGGATTTTATCTGCAGGGGGGGTATAAGACGGACGAGTGGACCCCGTATTATCGGTTCGATCGGGTGAATTTCGGGGAAGGGGATCCTTATCTGACTTCCAAGCAGATCGATATCACGAAACATACCTTCGGACTCCGGTGGGATCTGTTTTCCTGGAACGCTCTGAAAATGGAATACGGGTTTGCTCGCAATCCCGGTGATGAACGGTCTCAATTCATCAACCTGAACTCTTCCGCCACTTTTTAGCCAACGGTCGGTGTTGAAAAGCTTATCGCTCACCATCCTGGTAATCCTATTGACCTTCACCCTGTGTGCCGGCGCGTATGGTTTAGAGCTGGCCGTCATCGTGAACAAAGAGAATCCGATCGATGATCTGTCGTCGGAAGAGTTGATCCGGATTTTCAAGCAGGAAAAACAATATTGGGATCAGCGGAAGAAAATTTATTTCCTGATGCAGGAAACCGGGAGCGTTGAAAAAGAAATCGTCCTCCGGAAAATCTACAAAATGGACCCTGAAGCGCTGAAGAAATTTTGGCTGGCCAAGATGTTCAGGGGAGAGATCTCCTCGTTTCCCAAAACGCTCAGATCCAACGGTGCGGTGAAGCGTTTCATCAGCCGTTCTCCGATGTCGATCGGGTACATTGATGCCGCGGAAACGGATGACAGCGTCAAGACGCTTTCTATCGACGGAAAACGGCCGGGGGAACCGGGCTACTCTCTCGCCGATCGGTAGCCGCTGAAAGGCGTTATGAAGATTCGGACAAAGACGACCCTTATTTTTCTCACCTTCTCCCTGATCCCATTGGTCCTCATCGGCGCCTTCGCTTACAAAACCGGTCAAACCGCCATCATGCAAAGCCTCGGGGGAAGCTTCCAGCAGATTGCGAATCAAACGATCGACAAGGTGGACCGCAGCCTCTACGATGTCCATCGCAATGTAAAAACGTGGGCCGAACTGGAGCTCATGGAAGAGGTGATCACGGGCGACCTGGATGGAAGGATCTCCTCCTTCCTGATCCGATTGTCTGAAGAGTACGGCTCTTTCTCCTCGATCCATGTTCTCAATACGGATGGAACCATCATCGCCTCCAGCCGTCCGGATCGGATCGGGTCGGAATTCAACCAAGAAAATCTCTTCATGAAAGCGATCCGAGGGGAGGGGGCCATTCAAGATGTCCGTGAGGAGGACACCGAGAAGGGATGGGGGGTGACCTTCGCCTTCCCGATCCGATCGAAATCGGAAAAAGAGAAGGTGATCGGCGTCCTCACCGGAAGATGGAAGGCGGATGAGCTCGCCAAGATGACCCAGGTGGTCCAAGGGGAAACGGGATCGCCGCGTCTGCTGCTCATTCGCGGAGACGGCTTGGTCATTTCCGCTCCCGAGGCCGAGCAGGAGATTCTCTTTAAACGAAACCTGGTCGAGTTCAAGTTGCAATCGGCCGCGTCGGCCATCCGAAAGGGAAGGGGATATTTGATCGAGAATGACGAAGAGGGGAGAGCGTCTCTCATCGGCTATGACTATTCAAAAGGTTATCGCGATTTTCAGGGGCTCGGTTGGAGCGTCCTGGTCGTCAGGGATCTTAAGGCCGCTTTCGAACCGATACAACGACTGAAGTGGGCGATCGTGACCGTTGTGTTCGGCGTCGCCATCCTCGTCCTGATCGTTTCGGTCTTCGTCACGCGAACATTGACCGATCCAATTCTGGAGATCTCTCAAATCGCAAGCCGCGTCGCACAGGGAGACTTCGAAGGCAAAGCAAAACCGCTTTCGAAAGACGAGATTGGATCGTTTACCCTGACCTTCAACCAGATGATCGAGGACCTGAAAAAGCAACGAGACCAACTGGTCGATAAAAACTACGTCGATTCCATCATCGGGAACATGATCAACAGCTTGATCGTGATCAATACGGAAGGGTTGATCGAAAGGGTCAATAAAGCCACGCTCGATCTGCTTGGATTTACCGAGGAAGAACTCATCAACCGGAAGGTCAGCCGGATCTTCCCGGACGACCTGCTTACGATGGCGATGGCGCTGAAATCGCCGACGGAAAAAGGGTTCCTCAACAATATTGAAACGACTTATTTTGAGAAGTCGGGGCAATCAATCCCGGTCTTCTTCTCCGGCTCCGCCATGAAAAACCATCAGGGAAAAATAGAAGGAATCATCTGTGTCGCGCAAGACATTACGGAGCGGAAAAAGTCGGTCGAGCGTCTGAACTATCTCGCCAGCCATGACGCGCTGACGAATCTGCCGAACCGAACCCTTTTTTACGACCGGCTCGGTCAGGCGATCTCCCGGGTGGCATGGCGGAATCGGCTCGTGGCGGTCCTCTTCCTCGATCTCGATCGATTCAAAGTGATTAACGACACCTTGGGCCATGCCGTCGGCGATCTGCTTCTCCAAGAGGTCTCGAAACGGCTCGGGCTCCTTCTCCGCAGCGGAGACACCGTGGCTCGCCTCGGCGGAGACGAGTTCGTGATTATTCTGGATGACGTGGCCAAGGCCGAAGATGTCGCGAAAGTCTGTCAAAAGATCTTGGAGAGCCTCTCAAAACCCTTTTTACTTAAAGAGCATGAGCTCTTCATCACCGTCAGCATCGGGATCAGCCTCTTTCCCAACGACGGTCGAGACGCCGAGACCCTTCTCAAAAATGCCGACACCGCCATGTACAAAGCCAAAGAACAGGGGCGTAATAACTATCAACACTTTTCCCCGAACATGAATGTGAAGGCCCTAGAGCGACTCGCCCTTGAGACCAATTTGAGGCATGCGTTGGAACGGAATGAATTTTTGCTTCATTTTCAACCTTTCGTCTCCTTGGCCACCGGAGAAATCGTCGGAATGGAGGCGTTGATCCGTTGGCGACACCCCGACCTTGGAATGGTCTCCCCCGCTCAATTTATTCCGCTCGCCGAGGAGACCGGCCTCATCGTTCCAATCAGCGAATGGGTGTTGAAAACAGCGTGCCGACAAAATAAAACGTGGCAGGAACTGGGGTTGAGGCCGATCCGGATGGCGGTCAACCTCTCGGCGCGCCAGTTTTACGAGAAAGATTTTCGAAAGGGGGTCGTCGCCACCCTTCGAGAGACCGGACTCGAGCCGCATTACCTGGAGCTCGAGCTGACGGAAGGGACGATCATGAAAAGCACCGACGTGACGATCACGGCGTTGGATGAATTCCACCAACTTGGAATCGCCATTTCAATCGACGATTTCGGCACCGGTTACTCCTCCCTCAACTATCTGAAACGGTTCCCGGTGAATAAGCTGAAGATCGATCAATCGTTTGTCCGCGATGTCGTGAAAGATCCGGACGATGCCGCCATCACCAATGCCATTGTGGTTCTCGGTCACACCTTGCAGCTGAAAACGATTGCAGAAGGGGTGGAGACGCAGGAACAGCTCGATTTTTTGCGTTCCATCGGATGTGACGAGGTGCAGGGATATCTCTTCAGCAAACCCCTTCCCGCCGAAGAAGCGACGAAAGTACTAGCCGAGGGAAAACGTCTCTAGCTCCGGCCCCATGTCAGGTAAAAATCATCGCGGTCGGTTCGACAGAGGCGGAGAGCGCTCATCTTTCTTTTCCGTCGAGCCGGGCGACGGCGGCCGCAAGCTGCGCCGGTTGGACCGGCTTCGAAAGATGGGTCTGGAAGCCTGCCGAAAGAATTTTCTTGCCGTCTTCCGTTCTCGAATAGGCCGTCAGGGCCAAGGCGGGAATGTTTCCCCCTTGCTCCGGCGCCAGCGCCCGGATTTTCCGAATCAGGTCATATCCGTCTTCTTCGGGCATGGCGATATCGCTTACCAAGATATCGGGGCGCGCTTCCGCAAAGACTCTCATCGCTTCTTTCACCGATCCGACCGCTGTGACCTCCGCCTGACATTGTCTGAGGGTCGTCATCACAACATCCCGCGCATCCGCTTCATCATCCACCACCAGCACCCGCAAACCATGAAGCAGGATCGGACGCTTCTCCGAATCGACGTGTTGGATCACGGTCGAAAGACGCCGCGTCTCCTCCTTCATCCGGACCGATCGGCCGGGTAATTTAACGGTGAAGGTCGCCCCTTTTCCTTTTCCGGGACTCTCCGCGGAGACGGTTCCTCCATGAAGTTCGACAAGATGGCGGACAATCGCCAGACCCAGGCCGAGGCCGCTATGCGTGCGGGTGCTTGAGGAGTCGGCCTGCCGGAACCGGTCGAACACATAGGGAAGAAAATCGGGAGCGATCCCTATTCCGGTGTCGCGAACGCGGATTTGAACGTCGGAATCGATTTGATCCGCCTCAATGGAAACGCTCCCTTGCCGGGGGGTGAATTTGATTGCGTTGGAGATCAGATTCCAAATGACCTGTTGAAGCCGATCGGGATCTCCCAAGACGGAGATCGACGGATCGGAGAGGCGCGATGTGATGGAAATTCCTTTCGCGTCGGCGGCCGGCTGAACCGAATCGATGGCCGCGCGGAGAACCGGGGCGACCTCCATTTGGCGGGTCTCCATGTGGAGTTTTCCGGTAATGATCCGGGAGACGTCCAGAAGGTCCTCGATCAGTTGCGCTTGCGACGTGGCGTTCCTTGAGATCGATTCCAGGGCGCGCCGCTTCGTCTCCGCGTCGAGATCCTCTCCTTGCATAATGTGGGACCATCCCAATATAGCATTGAGGGGGGTTCGAAGCTCATGGGAGACCACCGCCAGAAATTCGTCCTTGGCGTGGTTTGCCTCCTGGGCCTGCCGGTAAAGGCGCGCATTCTCGATGGCGAGAGCGGCCCGCCGGGCAAGGTCCTGCGCCAGGGCGAGATCCTTGGGGCTGTATATGCGGCCGGACTCGGCGGAAAGGAAGGTCATCGCTCCGATCGGACGGCCCTGAAGGATGAGCGGAACGGTCATCATCGATCGAGGCCCGATCTCCCGCAGCAGTCGAAGATGGGCTTCATCCCGGGCGGATCCGGCCAGATTTGCGTCGGAAATTTCCGTGTAGATCTCAGGACGGCCCGACCGCAGCACCTGCGGCACCCCCTCGGCCTGATTCGGATCGATCGGATAACGTTCCTGGATCTCCTGGAGCCGTTTCGCCTTTTCCGGATCGACATGAGACAACGCGACGGGATGGATCGATCCATCCTTCTCGACGATGCTGACGGTGCACCCGTCGGCCAGGCGGGGAACGGCCAACTCGGCCAGGCGGGTGAGGATCGCCTCGTATTCGAGGGAGGAGGTCAGAAGCGCCCCGGCCTCGGAAAGAAAGGTCAGCCGCTCTTGGGCCGCTTCGGCTTCGATGCGCGCCGTCTGCTCTCGGACCAGTTGCTCCCGCTCTTCCTCGGCCTTCTTCCGCTCGGTGATATCTTCGGAGATGCCCAAGAGGTAGAGCGGTTTTCCTTCTTTGTCGTAGAGGGGGATCTTCTTGGTATGCAGGATCCTCATGCCGAGGCGCCGGGTCTGGATCGGCTCTTCCGGAATATCGACCAGTCGGCCCTCGTTGAGCACCTGGCGGTCTTTAGAGACGAAAAAATCGGCCTGTTCTTTCGGAAAAAAATCATAGTCGTTTTTTCCGATCAAATCCTCTCTGGGGTAGCCCAACAGCGCTTCGCCGGCTTTGTTGAATCGCACGAACCGAAGCTCCTGCGCCTCCTTCACGAAAATCATGTTGGGAAGGTTTTCGACGATGGAGTTGAGAAAGTCTTCCGCGCGTCGCAACTCCTCTTCCGCCTCGCTCCGCTCCGTAATGTCCTGCCCGGTGCCGATCATTTTTATCGGTTGGCCGTCCGGGCCGCGATCCACCTCCCCCCGCGCTTGAAGCGTCCGGACGGCGCCGTCGGGACGAACAATCCGGTGGGAAAAGCTGAACGACGGTTGGTCGGAGAGCGCCCGTCTGATCATTTCCTGCGTGCGGAAGCGGTCGTCCGGGTGCACACGATCGAGGAATATTTCATAAGTCATTTCTGAAAACTGGGGGGTGAGGCCGTAGATTCGGTAGAGCTCATCCGACCAGGTCACTTTGTTTTCTCGAATATCCCACTCCCAACTTCCGAGGGAGGCGATTTCCTGCGCCATGGCGAGCTGATGCTCGCTTTTTCGGAGCTGCTCTTCCGTCCGGTTCTTTTCGGCGATCTGGTCCTGCAGTTCCGGATTCGCTGTTTCCGGCGGAGCCGTCCGATCGACGCGCCGCTTGGACGCATGCACGACCGCGGCGAAAGCGCTGATCGCGATCCCTTCGAGAATGAAGAGGCTGAACTGGATCAGAGTGCTCCGGTCGAATCGTCCAAAGGAGTGGAGGGGAGGGAGGAAAAAATAATCGGACGCGGCGGCGGCGAGGAAAGTCGTTACGAGGGCGGGTCCCGGTCCGCCGCGCCAGGCGCTGATGAGGATCGGGACAAAAAGAAGGAGGAAAGGCCCTTGCGCACTGAAGACGGCACCCGCCCATTCTTTAAGGAAGAGTGCGATAAGCAAGACCAGCGGGCCGAGGCCGTACCTCAACAGGAGTCGATGATGTTTCCCGAACATTTATTTCTGATAGCCCTGTTTGAGTATAATTTTAACAGATAATTCATTATATCGACACTTTCCGAAAAATCAAGGCTTTGAAAATCTGTTGCCCCTTCTCTCTTTGATTTTATATAATTTTGAGTGATGGGGAAAGCGAATGAAGATCACCGACAAAACGGCATTGATCGTGGTGGACGTTCAGAACGACTTTTGTCCGGGAGGGGCTCTGCCGGTCTCCGCGGGAGATTCGGTCGTATCCATCCTAAACCGGTATGCCGATCTTTTTGTAAGATCGAATGCGCCGATTTATGCGACGCGCGATTGGCACCCGGAAAATCATCTCTCTTTTAAGGAGCGGGGCGGCCCCTGGCCGCCGCATTGCGTGCAAGGAACGGAAGGGGCCGAATTTCACCCCCGTCTGACCCTCCCGAAAAACGCGACGATCATCTCGAAGGGAACCGATCCCGACAGGGAAGCTTACTCCGGCTTTCAAGGGACGGACCTGACGGAACGGCTCAAGCGGCAGCGGATCGAACGGCTCTTCGTCGGAGGCCTCGCCACCGATTATTGCGTGAAGAACACCGTCCTGGATGCGCTCAATGCGGGGTTCGAGACGGTCCTTTTGGAAGACGCCTCGCGCGGCGTGGAGGTCCAGCCCGGCGACAGCGAAAAAGCGGTCGAAGAGATGAAAAAGAGGGGGGCTTCCGTTGCGACGATCGATCAGATCGATCCTCCAGGTTAATGACGTTCTTCCTCGAAGGTGTTCTCTTCTCTCTATTCAGGTTTGGGATAAACCAGATAAATCGGTTTCTCCGAGAGAGTAAACCTCGCCGGAAGGGGTCCGATCGTTTCCCCGTCTGCATGAATGATTCCTTCTCCCGCCGCTTCAATCACCTTTCCCTCAACATATTGAACTTCTTTCCCCGGCTTCCTCCGGAACAGAAGGGGAAGAAGCATGCCGAAATATCCGAGCGGACCCGCCGGTTTGACGAGACAGAGGATGAGCGAACGGGCCCGGAGATCCGACAAGGGTGAAAAGATGAACGGACCCGCGATCAGCCTTGCCCGTGCGACGACCCCCGTCGAGCCGGTATAAGAAGCGCCGTCGGCTGTAAAATGCAGGATCGGATAGCGATAGACGAAGAGGCCGATAAAACCGAGGATGAAATAGACCCAGAGCTTCGGGATTTTTCGAAGCAGGGCGCTGCGCCGCTCGACCCACCCGCTGACATACCCGTCGAACCCGGCGCCGGCCAGGAGAACAAAGTAACGATGCGCCTTGGCTCCCGAAGGATTTTCCTGCCGGGTCACTCTACCGAGAAAAATCGGTTTGGCCGTTCCGCTCAGAAGGGCCTGGTACGCCTTCCAGGGATCGAGCGGAAGGCCGATCTCGCGCGCCAGGCCGTTTCCGGTTCCGGTCGGTAGAATTCCGAGCGGGGGAGAAGGCGTTTGATCCGATGCGGGATCGTCTTCATCGATCATCCCGTTCACGATCTCGTTGATCGTGCCGTCTCCTCCCGCGCAGAGGAAAAGGGTCCATCCATCCTTCCGTTTCTCCTTGACGAGCCGCGTGGCGTCCCGGACGGCGGTGGTGTAGATAATCTCGAGAGAGGAGGCCGCCCGGCGGAGATGTTCGATGATCCGGCCGAGTTTTTTTCTCTTCAAGCGAGATCCGGCCGCCGGATTGACGATCAACAGAACCTTGGCGAGCGAAAGGGAGGGGATGGCTGCTCCGGCGGGGTTATTCTTCTTTTCCAATTCGGATATCGGTAAAGTAACTTTCGGCGGAAGAGTCGGTGTCGTCCGAATCGATCATGATGGTGATCCCCCCGATCTCCGGAGGCTCTTCTCCGAAGAGGGTTTTATAATCCTCGTAGACATTTCTCGTCTCCGTCACCCATTTGCCCAGATTTTCGGGACCGCTTTGGAGAACGATGTAGCGGGTGTTCGACGATTTCCGACTGGTGATTTCGGCCATCTTGGGAGCGCTGCTCTCCCAGAGATAACCGACGAGCCGGGTATTGACCATCTTGGGGAATCGGGGGAACATCACATACATCTGGGCGGCTTGGTCGTCTTTTTTCTTGTCCCGGACATCGGCCCCTTCCGGCAGCCGGGTCACTTTCCACCGCCAGGAGAGAATAGGGGTCTTCTTTGGATTGAGCTCTTTCTCCCGGTAGACGCCGAAGCTGTTGCCGTCGCTGACCAGGCGAAGCGCCGTGACCCCCTCTTCTTCGACCGTCTCGATCTTTCGCGTGTTGCCGAACCATTGCTTGAGCTCCCACCCCTTCGGGAGCCCCTCTTTATCGAGACCCCCGGAAAAGTCCTCTTGAAACAGATCCGCTGCAAGAAGGGTGAGGGGGAATACCAGCAGGATGATCATGACACCCAGACGAAACAATCTATTTCTTTGAATAATCATCTCCAACTCGACTCCGAATTTTAGAAATAATACCATAATTTTAGTTGAAAACAGAACCGGTTTGATATAATGATAACAACTGTTGTCAAAGGGCAATCTACCGAGAATCATGGATCTGCACTTACTGACTCCGAATCGGGCGCAAGCGAACGGGAATCTGTGACGGCCATGACGGAAAATATCGGTTTATTCAGCGGTCTCCAAACCCCCAAAAAGGAAATCTGGGCGGTCGGAGGAGGAAAGGGGGGGACCGGAAAGAGCTTCTTGTCCGCGAACCTAGGGATCGCCCTGACCAGGATGGGAAAGCGGGTGCTTCTCGTCGATGCCGACCTGGGATGCGCCAATCTTCACACCTGCCTCGGCGTCACCCCCGCGGCGACCCTTTCCGACTTTATCCAGGGAAAAATCAGAAATATCGAAAGCGTCCTGACGCAGACGGAAACCCCGAATCTGGCCCTGATCTCCGGCGCCCAGGATTATCTGGAGATCGCCAATCCGAAGCACAGCCAGAAGATGCGGTTGATCCGGCAAATTCATGAATTGAGCTTCGACTATATCATCCTTGATTTGGGGGCGGGAACCTCCTTTACGAACCTCGATTTTTTCTTGAGCGCCGATACGGGGATCCTCAGCGTCATCCCCGAGCCGACTTCCATCGAAAATGTCTATCGGTTTATCAAGAGCGCTTTCTACCGCCGATTCAAGAAAATCGCCCGAGATCCCGATGTGAAAGAGATGATTACCCTTGCCATGGACGAGAAAAATCAGCGGGGGATCCGAACGCCGCACGATCTGATCGACCAGGTCGCATCGATGAATGAAAAAGCGGGCCAGAAACTGAAAGAGGCGGTTTATACCTTTGCCCCGAAGATCGTCGTCAATCAAGTTCGCTCCAAGGACGACATGACCCTCGGTTTTTCGATGCGGAGTTCTTGCGGAAAATATTTCGGGATTAAGGTAGACTATGCGGGGTACATCGAATACGATGACCATGTCTGGCAGGCGACCAAAAAGAAGCGTCCCTTGCTGCTTGAATTTCCCTATTCGAGCGCCGCCCGTTGTTTGGAGCGAACCGTTTCAAATCTGATTAAAAATGAAGAGTTAAAGCTAAACTCAATCGTCAACCAGTAACCAGTTGAGAATGAAGAGATTTTCTGATCAGAATTACTACGAGATTCTTGAGATACCGTATGGGGCGACCTGGGGAGAGATTCAGAAGGCGTACGAATTAGCGAAGAAGACCTATGGGAGCGATTCCATTGCATCTTACTCGCTGTTCGATCAAGGCGACCGCGCTCTGATTTTCAAGAAAATCGAGGAAGCCTACCAGACACTCATCGATCAAGAAAAAAGAAGAAAATATGATGAAGCGCTGGCGGAGGTTGTGGAGGAGGTTGCGCAGCGGCTCGCCTCCTCCGCCCAAGAGGCGCCCGCCGCCCCTCCCCCGGCGGAAGCCCTTTCCGGGGAGATCACCGGAAAGACGCTCAAGGGGATGCGGGAGCGGCAGGGGGTCTCTCTTCAGGAAATCGCCGACCGAACCCGGATCAATCTCACCTATCTCCTCAGCATCGAGGAGGATAATTTCCGGACCCTTCCCGCCGAGGTCTACCTCCGCAGCTACATTCACCAATATGCCAAAATGCTCCAGTGGGATTCGAACAAGATCCTCGAAGGTTATTTAAAAACATACCAACGCTGGCAAAAAGAAAAACCCTCCTCTACTTGATCTCCGACGTCACCCGCTTGATCTCCTCGCCGACGATTCGAATCAATCTTTCCAGCTCCCGAATCGAAATCGACAAGGGGGGCATCAGGACGATCACGTTTCCGAGCGGCCGGAGAAGCACCCCCCTTTCCTTTGCGCGGCGGCAGACCTGCGCGCCGACCCGCCATTCAATCGGGTAAGGGGTCTTTTTCTTTTTATCCGCAACCAATTCGATCCCGACGATCAGGCCGGTCTGGCGAATCTCCCCGACATGCGCCCAGCGCTTCCAGGGATCGAGCCGTTTTTTGACGAATGCAATTTTCGGCCGGAGCCGATCGAGCACTTTCTCTTTTTCGAATATTTTCAGATTGGCGATCGCCGCGGCGCAGCCGAGCGGGTTTCCCGTGTAGCTGTGTCCGTGGAAGAAGGTCTTGAATTCGGCATATTCTCCCAGGTAGGCCTCGTAAATCGGTTGCGTCGCCAGGGTGGCCGCCAAGGGGAGGTACCCTCCCGTGATCCCCTTGGAGAGCGCCATCAGGTCGGGGGTGACCCCCTCCTGCTCGCACGCGAACATCCGGCCGGTCCGGCCAAACCCGGTCGCCACCTCGTCGGCAATCATCAACAGGTCGTATTTGTTGCAGAGCTCCCTGATCCGCTTCAGATAACCGGGAGGGGAGGTCAAGATCCCCGCCGCCGCTTGAACGAGCGGCTCGATGATGAGGCCGGCAAGCTCATGACGACGGCGCTTGATCGTTTTTTCGACCGCTTCAATACAAGCCATGCCGCAGGAGGGAGCGGTCAAAGAGAGAGGGCATCGGTAGCAGGTGGGGGAGGGGACCTTGATCGTTTCAAACAGAAGGGGCGCGTACGCCCGGTGGAAGAGATCGATCCCTCCGACGCTGACCGCCCCGATCGTATCCCCATGGTAGGCGCTTTTGAACGAGACGAATTTGCTCTTTTTTCGATAGCGCCCTCCGCGTCGTTGCCAGAAGCCGTAGGCAAGCTTGATCGCCACCTCGACGGCGGTCGATCCGTTGTCGGAGTAAAAGACCTTGGTCAGGCCGGGCGGGGCGACTTTTAGAAGCCTTTCAGCCAATTCGATCGCCGGGAAGTTGGTGAGACCGAGAAGGGTCGAATGGGAAATCCGTTTAATTTGATCGATCAGCGCTTCATCGATCTCTTTTTTGCGATGGCCGTGGATGTTGACCCAAAGGGAAGAGACGCCGTCGAGGTATCGCTTTCCCTCGGCGTCGATCAGAGTGACCCCTTTTCCACGGTCAATAATCGTCGGGACCTCTTTTTCCCATTCCTTCATCTGGGTGAAGGGGTGCCAAATCAACCGCCGTCCCTTTTCGATCCAATCGGCGGAAATCTCATGCCTCTCTTCTCCCTTCCGAGAGGTCCGTTTTCCCCTTGGATATTCCAACGTAGGTCCCCCTCGGACATCGCGCTCTTTGCCTGATCTCTTCAATCGCCCCTCAGTCTCTTTATCCCATTGATAGTTCAATAACTTTACTTTCCGAAGACAGCTATAGTATAATGCGCCAACATACACCAAATGCAAAAATAATTCACCTTCTTCCATCTTCGTCGAAGGGGCGTCAGCGGATCTTTCAATCGCCCTTTCTTTAATCTGCAGCGCACACCGGGGGAAATGAATGTCAGATGTTCATCATGAAATACGGCCAAAACGGCTTGTATTCTCCGTCTTTTTAATTATTCTTGGAATGGTCATCGGGATTACGCTTGTCTCCGAGTTTCGTCTTCTCCCTTTCGGGGCGGCGGTCAACGATCCTCAGAAATCGAAACCCCCTGCCATCAGCCAAGCCGAACAGACCTTTGTTGAAATCTCCAAAGCGGTGACGCCGGCGGTGGTCAATATCGCGACCACACGGGTGGTCAATCGCGGGGAAGAGGCGCCCGGTTTCCCCTTTGACGATCCCTTCTTCAGGCGATTCTTCGGCGATGAGCCTTCCCGCCGCGGCCCGCCGCGCGAGCGGCGCGCGCAAGGCTTGGGATCGGGGGTGATCGTCGATCCGGACGGCCTGATCCTCACGAACAATCATGTCGTGGAGAAGGCGGATGAAATCAAAGTGGTGCTGGGAGACAAGCGGGAGTTCAAGGGCAAACTGATCGGGAGCGATCCGAAGACCGACCTTGCCGTGATCCGGATCGATGCAAAAGACCTTCCCACTGTTTCCTGGGGAGATTCGGACAAGTTGCAGGTGGGAGAGTATGTTCTGGCGATCGGCAATCCGTTCGGTCTGAACCAGACGGTCACCATGGGAATCGTCTCGGCGGTCGGCCGCGCCAATGTCGGCATCGCCGATTATGAAGACTTCATCCAAACCGACGCCGCCATCAATCCCGGCAATTCGGGGGGAGCGATGGTCAACACGCATGGAGAATTGGTCGGGATCAATACGGCCATTTTCACCCAGAGCGGCGGCTACATGGGGATCGGCTTCGCCGTTCCGAGCAACATGGCGAGATCGATCATGGAGAGCTTGGCGAAAGAGGGGAAGGTGGTCCGCGGCTGGCTGGGGGTTTCGATCCAGGAGGTGACGCAGCAGCTCGCCAAGGAGTTCGGTCTCAAAGAGCCGAATGGAGCCCTTGTCAGCGATGTCCTTCCCGACAGCCCCGCAGAGAAGGCCGGATTCCGTCGAGGGGATGTGATCGTTCAGTTCAACGGCCAGGCGGTCGAGAATTCGACGCAGCTTAGAAATCTGGTGGCAAAGACCGGCGTCGGGACCAAGGCCAAAGTGCGCGTGGTCCGCGATAAAAAAGAGAAAGAGTTGGAGGTCACGATCGAAGAGCAGCCGAAAGACATCGCCGGAAGGGGCGACGTGGAGCCGGACCCGGAAGCGACCAGCACGGCCCTTGCCGGAATCGAGGTCAGGAACCTGACCCCGGAGGCGGCGAGACAACTCGGCTTGAATCGAAACGACAAAGGGGTGGTCATCACCCGGGTCGATCCGGGAAGCGTTGCGGACGAGGTCGGGCTGCAACGGGGCGATCTGATCATGGAGGTCAATCGCAAGCCTGTCCGCGACACCGATGATTATGACGAACTGATCTCAAAAATCGGGAAGGACGAAGCGGTCTTGCTTCTCATTAATCGACAAGGGAGAACAATGTTCGTCACCATTGCGCCTTAAGCGCTTAAATTATCGGCGGCGAACATTTTCACGAAGACCATTCAACCGGATTGAATGAAAGAAATTTCAGTGTGCCGTTTTTAGGAGGAGAACTCATTCGAATAATGAGGATGGCGCAATCGACTCTTGTTTCACCAAACGGGTGGAGGAGCGGCTATGATGGTGGGAAATTACGCGATACATGCCTTTTTTATTCTGCTCAGTACCCTTACCGGTTATTCGGTCGCCTCTCGACTCATTGAAGAAGGGGATGCATACTGGGGCGCGCTGATCGGGCTGACCCTCGGAGGGGGATTGGTCGCTTTCGGCCTCTATTTGGAGAAGGCCGCGGTTAAAAAACTTTTCTGGGGATGTTTCGGGTTGATCATCGGGGTTCTTGCAAGCGGTCTTCTCAACCTCATGCTCGATCCGGTTTTCTCTCCCAACCCCTCTTTATTCTTGCTCTGGAAAGGATTTTCTCTTCTCCTTTTTTCCTATATGGGGCTGGTGCTCGCGCTCAAAGTTGAAAAAGATCCGGGTTTGCTGTTTCCTGCAAAACGCCAGGTCGACCCCCCCGCCGCATCGAACAGCAAGATCTTGGATACCAGCGTCATTATCGACGGCCGGATTGCCGATCTTTGCGAAACCGGTTTTCTGGAGGGAACTTACATCATTCCCCAGTTCATTCTGCATGAGCTTCAGCATATTGCCGATTCATCCGACTCTTTAAAACGGGCCCGGGGCCGCCGTGGACTCGATATCCTCCATCGCATCCAAAAAATGGTCGATATCGACGTTCGGATCGTCGATGACGATTTCCCGTCCATCAAAGATGTCGATTCGAAAATCGTCGCCCTCGGAAAACGGATGTCGGCGAAGGTAGTGACCAATGACCTCAATCTGAACAAAGTCGCGGAGCTTCAAGGGGTCCGGGTTTTGAACATCAACCAGCTCTGCAACGCCTTAAAGCCGGTGGTGCTGCCGGGCGAGACGATGCGGGTTTTCGTTTTAAAGGAGGGAAAGGAATCGGGACAGGGGATTGCCTACCTGGACGACGGCACGATGATTGTCGTGGATGAAGCGAAGAAATGGATTGGGAAAAACATTGATGTCGTCGTCACCAGCGTGTTACAAACCACGGCCGGGAGGATGATCTTTACCCGCGTCCGTGAGGAACCGGAGCGCGAGGAGTACCAGGCGGTGAGAGCCAACTGATGATCCATGCGGTGATTCCTGCCGCCGGTCGGGGAACGCGGCTGGGAGGCAAAATAAAGAAACAGTTTCTGGCGCTCCAGGGTCTCCCTGTGGCCGTCCACACCCTCACCGCTTTTCAAGATGCTTCCCTCATAGATGAGATTGTCTGCATTACTTCTAAAGAAGATCTCTCCTTCTTCGAGCGTCTCGTTTCGGATCATTCGCTGACAAAGGTGACGAAAATCCTTCCGGGAGGGGAGCGGCGCCAAGATTCTGTTTGGGCGGGAATCTCCTATCTGGAAGAACGGCGTGATCAGAACGACCTGGTCGTGGTTCATGACGGTGTCCGGCCGCTGGTCACCCCGCAATTAATCGAAAAGGTGATCGAGGCGGCCAAAGCGGAGGGAGGCGCGGTTGCGGCAATTCGGGTCACCGACTCGCTGAAAGAGGTTTCTTCTGATAAAATGATCCTAAGGAGCCTTCCGAGGGAAAATGTCTGGGCGATGCAGACGCCGCAGGTCTTCCGATTGGGAATCCTGCTGGAGGCGTACCGGAGCGCGGCGCGGGAGGGGTTCGAAGCGACCGACGAGGCGATGCTGGTTGAAAGGCTGGGGGCGCCGATTCGCTGTGTGGAAGGATCGATCGAGAACATCAAGATCACCCTCCCTCCCGATCTGGAGACGGCCGAAATCTTCCTTCGGGCGCGCGGAAGTAGGCTCCATCGATGATCCGAATCGGCATCGGGTATGATGTTCACCGACTTGTGGAAGGATATCCCTGCGTTTTAGGAGGGGTCGAAATTCCTTTCGAGAAAGGGCTCAAAGGCTATTCGGATGCCGATGTCCTGCTCCATGCGATCTGCGACGCTCTCCTCGGGGCTGTTGGAGAAGGAGACCTGGGCCGGCACTTTCCGGAAGGCGACCCGAAGTGGAAGGGGGTCTCGAGCCTTCGGCTTTTAGAAGAGGTGGCAATGATTCTGTTACAAAAGGGTTATCAGGTCGTCAATATTGACTCCGTCATCATTGCCGAAAAACCGAAGGTTGCTCCTTTTGTCGATCCGATGAAGGTGAACATCAGCCGCCCCCTTTCAATCGATCCGGCCGCGGTGAGCATCAAGGCGACGACCAATGAAAAAATCGGTTTCATCGGGCGGGGAGAAGGAATCGCCGCGCAAGCGGTTTGCCTCATCGAACGGCGTGGGTGACGATGACAATTGAAAGTAAAGGAAACGGGTTTAAAGAATGTTGAAAGAAATTAAAGAAGATATTCAAACTATTTTCGAGAGGGATCCTGCCGCCCGGAACATCGCCGAAATCTTATTGACGTATTCCGGCTTTCATGCGACACTCCTTCATCGAATCGCCCATTTTCTCTGGCGGAAAAACGTGCCGGTGTTTCCGCGGCTGGTCTCTCACTTTTCTCGATTCATCACCGGTATCGAAATCCACCCGGGCGCCACCATCGGACGCGCTTTTTTCATCGATCATGGGATGGGGGTCGTCATCGGTGAGACGGCGGAAATCGGCGACAACGTCACCCTCTATCAAGGGGTCACCCTCGGGGGGACCGGCCAGGAGCCGGGGAAGCGCCACCCGACGCTGGGAAACAATGTCATTGTCGGCGCCGGGGCGAAAGTTTTAGGGGCGATCGTCCTCGGGAATCACGTCCGGGTCGGCGCGAACTCGGTTGTACTGAAGTCGGTTCCAGACCATGCGACGGTTGTCGGCATTCCCGGAAAGATCATCCATCGCCAGAAGGAAGAGGGGGTGCTCGATCATACGAACCTGCCCGACCCGATTGCGGAAAGGTTGGAACGGCTCGAGAGGGAAATTCAAGAGCTGAAGCATGAGATCCAACAGCGGGTTTCACACACGATGGGAGGATTTTCCGGATGAAGGAGAAAGTTCTGATTGTGGACGACACCGAGTTCTATCAGAAGGCCTACCAGAACAAACTCCTCTCGGCCGGATACATCACCTCCGTCGCAAATAACGGGGTGGAGGCATTGAAGGCTCTCACGACCGATAAACCCGACCTGATCCTTCTTGATCTGATGATGCCGATCATGGATGGATTTAAAGTGCTCCAGACGGTCAAAGCCAATCCTAATCTTCAAAGTATCCCGGTGATTGTTTTTTCCGCCAAGGGTGCCAGCGAAGAGATCAGCAAGGCGCTTCAAGCGGGGGCAAGCGACTTTCTGGTAAAAGCGACCACCACTCCGAATAAAGTCGTTGAGAAAATCAAAGCGGTTCTCCAAAAATAAAGAGAACGGTTTTTATCTTTCTGTCCTCGGCAATAACCCACCTTTATTTACTTCAAAACGATTGATGTCCGACGTTATTGATCAAGACGAATTTGCTTTTTTCACGCGAAATCTTTTGAAATGGTATCGCGCTCATGGCCGCGATCTCCCCTGGCGGCGAACGACCGATCCCTATGCGATCTGGGTTTCCGAGATCATGCTGCAGCAGACCCAGGTCGCAACGGTCCTTCCCTATTACGAGCGGTTTCTTTCGAGTTTTCCCGCGATCCGCGATCTTGCCTCGGCCTCTCCGGACAAAGTTTTAAAAGCGTGGGAGGGGCTCGGATATTACGCGCGGGCGAGACATCTGCATCGGGCGGCAAACGAGATCATGATCCGCTTCGGCGGAAAATTTCCCTCCCGGTTCGAGGAGATTCTCTCCCTTCCGGGAATCGGCCGATCGACGGCGGGGGCGATTGCGACGATCGCCCTGGGCCAAAGATATCCGATCTTGGACGGCAATGTGAAGCGTGTTCTCTGCCGCTATTTCTGTATTGAAGAAGATCCCAAGAAAAAGGAGATCGAGGAACAACTCTGGGACTATTCCGAAAAACTTCTCCCCCGCAAAGGAGCCGACGACTACACGCAAGCCGTCATGGACCTGGGGGCGACCCTCTGCACGCCGGCGGAGCCTCGCTGCCCCTTGTGTCCTGTGCGCAATCAATGCAAGGCCCGGGAAAAGGGGATCCAGGAAAAACTGCCGATCAAAGGAGCGGGGAAAATCATACCCGAGAGGGACTATGTGGCCGGGGTTGTGTTTCGGAAAGAGAAGGTGTTGATTCGCCGGCGCCCCGCGAAAGGCCTTCTTGGAGGGTTGTGGGAATTTCCCGGAGGACGGGTCGATTTAGATGGAAGGGCGGGGGGATTCGAGAAAAAGATAAAAGGAACGCTTCAGAAAGAAATTCCATGGACGGTCGATCAATGGGCTCCCTGGGGAAAAATAAAACATACCTTCACCCATTTTAAAATGACCCTCCATGTTTTTTCCGGACGGATCGAGGAGCGAAAAGGCAAAAACACCGACGCGCAAAAATGGGTCGCTGTGGAAGAATTATCGAACTATCCCTTTTCTTCCGCTCATCAAAAAATCTTGTCGAAATTAAAACAGCCTGATGAACAGCCACGGCTATTTTCGTGAGCGTTTAAACCAAGAATCGAGTGTTCCCTCTTTGATTTCTTCGAGGGCAATTTGGTTAAAACGATGGTATTGAATCCAGTGGGCCAATTTCTGCATCGCCTCCAGATCTCTCCCTTTTTTCTTTTTCAGCCCCTTCCACTTTTCATCAATCATCTTTTCAGAATAGATCTGGACCTTTTCCAGAAAGTCATAAACCACCGCGGCCTTGATCTCCGGCTTTAGCTTCACCGCTTCCCTTCGATATTTTTGATGATAAAACGCCATCGGATTTCTCCTCCTGATGTAGTGAGCAGGAGAATATACCATAGCTGCAGATCGAGTAAAACAGATAAGAAGAAGCCGGCCGTCAGTTGGACTGGGACGCGCTCAATGTCACCGCTTGATCGGCGGCCTTGGGAGAGAAGGGATAAACGGTGAAGAGAATAATTTGCCGGCGCTTGGAAGCTCCGCGAAGCAGCTCGAGGGCCGTTTCTTGCGACGCGGGGGCCAAAATGCTGAAGGGTTCATCCAAAACAAGGGGGAAGGTCACATTCGAAAACTGATCAAGGGCGGCCAGGAGAAAAGAGAGAAAGATCTGATCGGCCGTTCCGGAACTGACCTGATCGATTCCGACACCGCTCACCTCGATCTCGCCGTCCTCTTTTAGATGGAGTTTTCCGTTTTGGGTTTGCTTGAAGAGGGCGTACAGGATGTTCGTTTGTTGTTCGACCTGCTGCAAAGCGAAGGGAGGATTTTTTTGTTTTCCGATGGAGAGCGCGGTCGGAATAAACGAAAAAGGGGCGTGCGTGTTCACGGCGGCCGGCACCGGACCCAAATCGGGCATCTCGATCGCCGGAGGCTCTTTGGCCGGCTCCGAGTGGCGAAGGGACTCTTCAAGACGGTAGAGTTCTTCGGTTAAACCGCTATAGCCCTGAAATTTTTCCTCCAGGATCTTTGCCTCTTTCTCGTCCTCTTGAATCGTCAGGGCGATCTCCTCGACCGTTTCACCCTTTAAGAGAGCCTCTCTTTTCTCCGTGACCTCTCGCTTCCTCTGAAGATGTTGCTGATACGCGCGTTGGCGATCTTTGAACTCCTGGATCTCTTTACAGCCGGTTTTTGCGAGAAGCTCGGTGATTTCCTTGTGCTCTTTGTCGAATTTCCTCTGCAGCGAGTTGGCTTTTTCATTGAAGCCGGTCATTTTCTTCTCGAGGGCCTTCTTCGCGGCGGCGCGTCCGGTCGATTGGAGATAAGCGAAGAGAGAAAGACCGATTCCCGCAAGGACACCGATCGGGAAGAGATAACGGAAAGGACCCTGGAGGGTCACAAAAAGGGGGAGCAAAAAGGAGCAGACCGTGACTACGATGCCGATACGCAGTTTTTGATCTTGAAAGAGGTCGGTTTCACCCATGTTCGCCAGGTTGGCTTGAATCTCCTCCTTCTGTTCTTCAAGCTGGGTTAATTCCGTTTGCTTATTCTGCGCGGCTGCTTCATATTGTTTGATCAGATCGGGTCGAACGGTTTCGATCCCGGCAAAAGCGGCGTACTTTTTGGTTTCGGCGTCCTGAATTTGAGCGGCTTCACTATCGAGCTCGCGCGATTGATTTAATCTCCGCTTGGACACGGAGATTCGATCTCGGGCATTCAGCAGCGTTTCTTCGACCTTGGCCATCTCATCCAGCTTCCGCTGGATCTCTTTAATCTGGTTTTGTCTTTCCGCGCGTTGTTCAGGGGTGAGGACCGGTTGTTCATTGTCTGGAATTTGGAAAGAAGGAAATTCTGTTTTTTTTGGGACAGGACCCGGTGCACCGGAAGACAGACCGGATCTCTGCGTCCCCGGTCCATTTCCATGTGAAGCGGCGGAGGGGAACTGAAGCCGGTCGATCAGGAAAAGGGAGGAGAGATCTTCCTCCTGCATTCCCCCGGCCTGTTCGCAGACCCAGGCGGTAATCTTTCTCCGGTCTTTTTCGAGGAGCGATTTTTGTCCCGACGCATCGAGCTTGGAGAGATTGAAGAGCCCCTTTTGGTAATCGGCGGTGATCCGATAGGTTCCTTTGTCTCTTCCTTGTAAAATGACGGCGGCTTGCGCCGGCTGATTCTCGACGAACCGAATTCCCTTGAGGTCATTTCCCAAAAGCAGGGAAGAGAGAACCCGGCGGACGGTTGTCTTGCCGGCGCCGTTGGCTCCGAACACCAGATTCAGGCCCGGTTTCAGGGAGATTCGGGTCGGTTTATGGAAAGGCTCGATTCCGTAAAGATCGATTGCGAGAAGAAGCATGCGCCAGGATCCGTTTTACTAAGCTGTCGTTGAGAGATTTAAAAAGAAGTATACCAAAATTATGGAAGAATCGGGGAGGAAGGGTTATCCCATTTTTGTATGACTGGAAAGAAACCGGTTTACAGACAAACACGGACCGGCCAAAAAGACCGCGAAGTCATTCCGCCCGGAAAACTAGATCGTCGTCGGCTTTTCGACTTGATCGATCATTTGCGCTAGGTTAAAATCTCTATCCGTGATTCCTCCTTGACTGTGCGTCATCAACTTGAGGAGGACCCGGTTATAGTTGATCATCATGTCGGGGTGATGATCGACGGAGTCGGCCAGCTCCGCCACCCGATTTACAAATTGCATGGCCGACTTGAACGTTCTGAAGGAATATTTTTTTTGAAGCATGTTGTCGTAGAGTTCCCAACCTTTGAGGTCGTGGATCTTCCGGCGAACTTCTTCCATCGAAAGGAGTCCCATCACCGATTCTCCTAAAACGCAAATGAAGCGATCATAAACAACTTGTTGACAGCGTATCATGTCGAAGGAGAAGAGGTCAATCCGGCCGGGACGGCCGAAACAATCATTCCTCAGCAAAGGAGCCATCATGATATCCAGAAATGCCGTGCCGATCAAAATAGAAAATGCGAAGGGGGAGGGAATTCGAGTCACCTGGAGCGACCAGCATCAGGCGGTCTACCCCTACGCTTACCTTCGGGAGAGTTGCCGTTGCGCGTCCTGCATTCATGAATGGAGCGGTGAGAAATTGATTCCTCCCGGAAGCATTCCGGAAAATATCGCTCCGACGCAGATTGAGGCGGTGGGACACTATGCGATTTCGATTCATTGGAGCGACGGCCATGACACCGGAATTTACGCCTTTGATTTCCTGAAGGAAATTTGTCCATGCGAAACCTGCACCAAAGAACGCCTCAATGCAGGGGCAAAATAGGAGGACGAATCTTCATCCCATTCGATTTGCTCGTCTCCTCCGATCGGAACCTGCATGAGATTGACTCAATAGACAAACCGAGCCGACGGAAAAGCTGAGCAATCCTGGGAGTTTGCAAGATCACACCTTCAATGATCCGCCCGCATTGATCCAGAAAGATTGAGCTTCCTGTTAAAATCGAATAGAATGAAGTTAAACGATAGAATGGGAGCTCGCTTATGGATATCAAAATCGAATGGCAGAATTCAAAACCGTCACCTTATTGGAACGATATCATTCAAGACCATATTAACCGCCTTAAAACCGGGCGGCAGAAAATTACGCATGCCCGGGTCACCCTCCGGAAAAGCCAACACCATCTCAACGGAGCCGATGAGGCGACGGTTGTTCTGTCCGTTCCTGGAAAAACGCTCACCGCCAACAAAACCGCCGAGACGATCGGCGATGTGATCAATGAAGTCTTCAGCGCGGTTGAGCAAGAGCTGCATCGTTACAAGGAGAAGCGGGAACAGGTCGGACAAAAAGGCGCGGCGCGCAGCCATCTTCAGGGGGTGATTGTCCGGTTGTTCAAGGACCGGAATTATGGATTCATCCAAGCCGAGGGACAAGAAGATATCTATTTCCATCGAAATTCCGTGTCAGGGATGCCGTTTAACGACTTGGAGACGGGGACCCGTGTCGAGTTCGATGCGGAGGAGGGAGATGAGGGACCGCAAGCGTCACGCGTAAGCATCAAATAGGAAAACTTCATTTGTCTTCCCACGATATGTCCCCGGTTCCTTCGGGCGCGGGACCGATCGATCCGATCGGTCCCGTCTCACTTTTAAGCCTCACGAACACCGTCATTTGATTTCCGGAATCTGTTCGATTCAGTTCAATTTCGTTTTCTTCCGTGATATAATTGCGCGCGAAAAGATGTTTTTTATAGGGGGGACCCCGCGTACCATGAGGAGACAATTGGATGGAGACACTTTTTTCAGGCATTGAAATGTGGTCGTGGTATTCCGAAGAGAAGGGGATGAGCTTCAACGGATACCTGATCGGGCAGGGGAAAGAGCGCGTCGTCATCGACCCGCCACAGATGACCATCGACGACAAGCAGGACCTTTCGATCGACGGCGCCAAGGCGGTGATCTTGACGAATCGCGATCATATCCGGGAAGCGATGGAGTGCCGGCTTCTGTTGAACACCAAAGTTTGGGCCCCCGAAGCGGACGCCCCCGAAATGGGATCGGTCACTATCGACCAGACCTACAAGGATGGAGACCTTTTGCCGGCGGGACTGAAGGCCGTCTCCATCCCGAATGGAAAATCGCCGGGGGAATCGGCCCTTTATCTCAACAAACACGGCGGCATTTTTATTTTGGGGGATGCGCTCGTCGGCATGCCGGAAGGAACATTAAAGCTCCTCTCCCCTGATAAATATACCGATGTCAACAAAGCGAAAGAGGGCCTTCGCCGTCTCCTCGATTATGAATTCGAGATCGTCCTGGTCGGCGACGGGAAACCGATCCTCTCCGGGGGGAAGAAGGCGGTCGAAGCGTTTCTGAATCGCGGATGATCACAAATTCCTTTCTCCAGCTCGGGAACCGCGCATTTTCAACCGGAGATTACGCGACGGCGTTGCAATATTATCAAAAAGCGCTGGAAGGAATCCGGGGGGACCCCGATCAGCTTGCCGATCTTTACGGCAACATCGGGAATGTCTACGGCGCCATCGGTCAGATTGAACAGGCGATCGACTTCTATAAAAAAGCGGTCGAGATATTAAGACGCTCGGAAGCATATGCCCGCCTGGGAGTCACCTACGTCAATATCGGCAATCTTTACGCCGACGAAGGGAATTTCGATCAGGCGATTCACTTTTATAAGCAGGGGGTCCTCCTTTTAGAGCGGGAGGAACAATGGGATCACCTCTCCGTTCTTTACGGGAATTTTTCAATGGTCTTGGTCAGAAAGTCGGAGTTCCGGAGCGGCTTGGAGTATGCGGAAAAAGGGATGGCGTTGGCGAAAAAATTAAAACGCCCCGCGCTTCTGGCCGACGCCTCCCATCGGCTGTCGAAGGCAAAGGGGGCGATGGGAGAGATCGAGGAAGCCCGGCGTCTCAGCGAATCGGCCCTTGCCCTTTACACCGAGCTGAAAAATGAAATGGGCTGCGCGGCGGCCCTTTATCATCAAGCTTTTTTATCCGAACAGCAAGGAGATCTGGAGGGGGCGATCCGCTGCTTGGAGCTGGTCGTCGCCATCGATGAGAAGCACGGTCTTCCCAAGCTCGCCGAGAATAAAGCGAGACTCTCCCGGCTGCGCGCCGTAAGGGATCCGGACCCTTTCCGGGAACCGACCTAAAAAAAGAAAATCAATCCCTATCCTCGTTTTTCCTCTTCGTCTTTCCAATTCGTATGGTATAAATAGATCAACGCATCGTCTGATTTGGAAAGATCCTTGGAAAAGGCAGTTGCCCCAGAGAACGAACCTTCCCCTGAACCGCAGGTCCAAAAAAGCCTTCAATTCGCCGTTCGAGACGGTTTCTTCTTTTCGGTCATGTCGGGAGTCGGGGAGAGCTATCTCGGCGCTTTTGCGATCTTTCTCAAGGCGAGCAATCCTCAAATCGCGCTTCTCGCCGCCCTTCCTCAACTGGTCGGCGCGTTTTTCCAATTTCTCTCCGTACGACTCCTCAATTATCTCAAAAGCCGCAAGAAGATCATCCTCTATGGCGTGATCGGGCAGGCCCTGGCATGGCTCTTTATCCTCTCGACGCCGCTTTTTTCCGAAAGACGCGCCGTCTCCTGGTTGATCGCTTCGGTCATCCTCTACTCGGTTCTGGGCAGTTTTGCGAATCCGGCCTGGCACAGCCTAATGGGGGATCTTGTCCACTCGAATCGGCGCGGCCGGTATTTCGGGAGAAGGAACGGGGTCATGAGCATCGCCGCCTTCGCCTCCCTCTGTTTTGCGGGACTCCTTCTTCACCGGGCGGAAGGTCTGGGACGGGTCGGCTTCGGTTTCGGTCTCCTCTTCCTGATTGCATTAACGGCGCGGCTGATCTCGGCCTACTATCTCTCCCGTATGAGCGAGCCGAAGTATACGCCGCGCGCGGAAGACCATTTCTCCGTCTGGCAATTTCTTCGGGACGGACGAAAAACGAATTTCGGACGATTCGTTCTCTTTACCGCTTTGATCCATTTTTCCGTTCACGTTTCCGGTCCGTTTATCTCCCCTTATCTCCTGCGCGACCTGAATTTCAGCTACCTTCAATTTATGTGCGCGTCTGCGGCGACGGTTTTGGCCCAGTTCCTGACATTGCATCTGTGGGGACGATTCGGCGACCAGTTCGGGAACAAAAAAGTCTTGACGATCACCGGTGTTTTGCTTCCGATCCTCCCCCTCTTTTGGCTGTCGACGACGAATTTTTATCTCATCCTGGCGATCCAGATATTCGGCGGAATCACCTGGGCCGGATTCTCCCTCTCCATGGGGAACTTCGTCTTCGACGCCGTCTCTCCTGCGAAGCGCGCCCAGTGCAGCGCCATCTACAACTCGGCGAATGCCGTCGGAATTTTTCTCGGCGCCCTGCTCGGAGGAAATTTAAGCCGCTGGCTCCCGAAGCAGATCGACGCCGGCTTTTTTCAGCTGTCGCTGGTTTCGAATCTGCAGCTTCTCTTCTTGCTCTCCGCGCTCTTACGGTTCACCGTCTCAATGAAGCTCCTTCCGATGATCAGAGAAGTCCGGGAAGTCAGACCGTTCGGGGCGAAGGACTTTTTCGTCGCCATGGCTCAAATGCGGCCGGTCTCCGGATTCAAATTCAATCTGTTTACCCTCGGAAGAGAAAGGGCTTCCACCGTTCTGAAAGAGATCCGCCGCCCCAAGGAAAAAGAAAAACTTCCCGTTACACTCGGAGACAGAAAAGAGTAGCAGCGGGCATCCTCCGCCCGATCACGTACGCCCGCGTCCACAGCATGAAAAAAGCATCGCCCCTGTTTGAGCATTTGAAAGTTTTTACGGATCTTAAGTCAAAAGGTCTTGTCATTTTGATTTTATTAGTGCTAAAATTTTTTAAGATTTCCGAAGGGGGAATTCAACCGGTCTAATCGGCTGTTGAATGAAGGAATCATGAAAACAAGAAGGCATACATCATCGGGCGGGGTCATTTATAAAGCGAAAGAAGACGGCATTCAGGTCGTGCTGATCTCGCATTACAACCAAAGGGGAAAACTGATTTGGTGTCTTCCGAAAGGTTCCGTGGAGAAGGGAGAAAGCCTCCAGGAAACGGCGATCAGAGAAGTGCGGGAAGAGACCGGCGTGTTTGGACGCGTTCTGGAAAAAATCGGACAAATACAATATTGGTTTTATTCCAAAGAGGAAGAGACGAAGATCTTTAAGACGGTCCATTTTTATCTTTTGGAATATTTAAGAGGTGATGAAAAGGATCATGATTCCGAGGTCGATGAAGCCCGGTGGGTGGCTCTGCAGGAAGCGATGGGAATGTTGACCCATAGCAGCGAGAGGACCATTATGGAAAAGGCGACCCGTTACTTGACGGCCGTATACGGCCAGAAAATACCGGTTCCTTCCGTGAAGGTTGAAAACATTCTTCCAAACGACACGGACAATTCAAGCACGATCTAATGAGCACGAACGCGCAGGAGATGAGGATGAGTTTGATGGAGGTTCGACCGATGGAGCAAGGCGATAAGAGAAGAAAGGCACTCCAAGAAATACTTTTGAACAAGAAAAGAGAGGTGGTCCAACAAATCGAGAATTTAATGGTGGCCCAGGAAGACACCCCGTCCGGCATCTTGGATACGGGCGATCAATCGCTCAAGAATCATGAAACCGATGTGGATCTGACCCTTCTCGAAATGAACAATCGTCTCTTGAAGGAAATCGAGGAAGCGCTGATCAAGCTGCCGGAAAACCGATACGGCATATGCGAGGAGTGCGGCGCGGAAATCAGCGCCGGCCGGCTCAAAGCGATGCCGTTTGCAAAATATTGTGTCGCTTGCAAAGAACGGCAAGAGCTTTTCGAAAAGATCGAGAAAACCCGAACCGAGGCGTAAGCGGCAGACCGGCCGATTTGATCGGCTCGCTGCGAAAACGTCGTGATTTCTATCCGGAATACTCACTCGGCGAGTGAAATACTGGAGCCAAGCGCCAAGAAACGGGGGGTGGCCTCTTTAACGAAGGAGGTTCACCCCCAAGTATTCTATATTCTAATCCCGCGACAAAATCCCGCCCGCCGGCCCTATACCTTAAGAGGCGGCCCTCCCTGATTCGCATAAAGGTAACCTGCTAAAAACATCGTCAATTCACGTTCTCGTTGTTTGACAGAAATTAGGTTATAAACTAAACTATTTTTAAAATCATCCTGTTCGAGAGCGTGATGTTAAGAGACCTCATTGCGAATCAGAAAGTACTGTTTTCAAAGAATCTTTACTCCGCGGGCCATATCGAAACGATCTTCAATGATCTGAAATCGAAGGGAGATTTGGTCACCGCCGTTTTATTGTTGGAGGAGAAAGACCGCTCTCTTCTGCTTTTCATTTTACAGGATGATCTCTACGCCGCAGTCGAACTGAAGGAGAATTCCTTCTTGCCCCTTCCCTTTACGGATTATTTTACCGAAATGTCCCAGGCCCAAGGGGCCATCCATCTCTACGTTACCAATCCGATCTTTTTCAAAGCGCTTCTCGTCTTGGCTCAGAAAAAACCGAATATCGTGGCGACGACCGACATCCTCAATATCGAAGCGCTTTTAAATCAGGTGCAGAAAAAAAAGAAGGAGGCCGTTCTCCTGCTGAAGAAGGGGGAAGAGATGAACCTCTTCTATTTCAGGGGAGGAAAACTCTCGGAGACCTATTTCCAGGCCGCGGGCGAAGTGACGAAAGAGGGGAGCCTTCACGAGCAGCTTTTAATCTATACCTACTCGTCGGACGGCGCCGAGCCGATGGAGATCCAGCTTTTTTACGATCTGGACGTCTCGCCGGCGGCCGATGTCGATGATGCCCTCGAAGCGTTAGGGGAGGGGGTGGAGCGCCATCTTGCCTCACGACCCCGCTTGATTCTCAAAGAAGAAAAAACGGAAGCGCCGATCGAAAAAATCCTCGATAAAGGGATTTTCACAATGGGCCGTGATCTCAGAAGCGATTGGGCGATCAAAGACCCGATGGTCTCAAGGGAGCATGCGATCATCAAAGAAGACGAGGACGGATTTTATATCGAGGATCGGGGGAGCCGAAACGGGACCTTCGTAAACAAGGAGAAGGTCCTCCGGAAAAAGCTCTCGGATCAGGATGAGATCCGGATCGGATCGGCGACCTTTCACTTCTCCGGAAAAGAAGGACAGACCGATTCGGAAATCTCCGCTTCGTCGACCTCCGAGCCGATTCGGTCCGCCCCGCAGGAAAATCTCGGAGCCTGGGCCCTCGAAGTGATTTCCGGAAAAGAGGTCGGCCGCTTCTTTGAGCTTTCTCCCAAACTGCTTTCGATCGGCAGGGGAAAAACCGACGTCGTCGTGAACGATCCGAAAGTCTCCCGTCATCATGCTGATCTGGAATGGTCCGAAAAGGGTTTTATCCTCGTCGATCTCAAGAGCACCAACGGCATCTTTGTGAATGATCAAAAGATCGACAGAAAACCCCTCTCCGCAGAGGATGTCATTACAGTGGGGGACACCCGCCTGAGGGTTGTTTGTAAGAAATGAACCAGGCTTCCTGGCGCTTCGACCTCTCCCGCCTTTTTGACGATCCGGTTCTTTTCCTTGAGCAGTGGATATCCGGCGTTTCCAAACCGACCCTCGTCGGTTATGCCTCCCTCTTTTTCCTGATCGCCATCGGTATTCCCCTTGCCCGGCGCTATTTTTCCATGCGTCCTTCGACAAATGCATACAATCCCTTGAAAGAGGCCAAAGAGGCCGCCAAATCGCACGATCTTTACCGGGCGGCCGAACTCTTCGAGCAGGCCGGGGAGTATGAAGAAGCGATCCGTTTATACAAAGAAGGGAAAGCATATCAGCAGGTCGGTCGAATTTTTGAGTTGAAAAAGCAATGGCAGGAATCGGCGCAATTTTATAAGCTTTCCGGGGATACCGAGAAGGCGGCCGTGATGTACCAAAAGGGAGGAGAGTACGTCCGGGCGGCGGAATGTTACCTGACCTGCAAAAAAATATCGCTGGCCGCCGAGGCATACGAAAAGGCAAAGCGGTTCAAAGAGGCGGCGAAGCAATACGAAAAGTTCGGAAACCTGCTTAAGGCGGCGACTCTTTACGATCAAGCCAACGATCTCCCCAAAGCGGCCGAAATGTACGAAAAGTACTTTTTGAGGGAGAAACGGGCCCGTTCGGGCCCCGCTTCCGAGAAAACAAATCAAATCGCTCAGGCCGCTTTCCAGAGCGGGCAAATTTATATGAAACTGAAACAGTTTCCAAAAGCGGTCGAGATCCTCACCGCCGGAGGCTTCGCCTTGGAGGCGGCGGAAGCGGCCGTTCAAGGAGGAGAGGCGGAGAAGGCCGCGGAATTGTTTCTGACCGCAAAAGCGTTTGATCGCGCCGCCTCACTTTACGAGCAAATCGGAGATACCCGCCGGGGGAATCGCGTGGTCGGAAAGAAGTTTCAGGAAGAGGGGAAATTCCTTCCCGCGGCGGAGGCCTTCGAGCGGGGAGAGGGGTGGGTCGAAGCGGCCGAGTTGTACGAACGGATCGGCGATAAAGCGAAAGCGGGCGAAATGTTGATGAAGAATGGAGACTATCACCGGGCGAGCGACCTGTTCCTCTCGGTCGGGGACACGGCGTCGGCCGCTCAGGCGTTGGAGAAAGGGGGCCGATTCAGAGAAGCCGCCGATCTTTATATCCGGCTTGAGCAGTTCGATAAAGCGGCCCGGATGCAAGAGTCCGGGGGGAATTATTACGACGCGGCCCTTCTGTACAAGCAGCAGGGGAAAGTCGATCAGTCGATCTCCTATCTTCAGAAAATCGATTCTCAGTCGTCCGAATATCATCCGGCGTCGCTCTTGCTCGGACAGCTCCTCGTGGAAAGGGGAATGATCGATGCCGCGCGGGAGAGATACCAAAAAATTATCTCGCAGGAGACGATCGGCCCGGAGAATTTGGAATTTTATTATCAGTTGGCCTTGCTCCATGAAAAGCAGAAGGAGTTTGAAGAGGCGCAAAATTTGTATGAGCGGATTCTGGCGGAAGACTACAGCTATCGGGACGCCAAGAGCCGCAGCACCCTCCTCAAAAAAGCGCTCACCACGGTGAAAAAAGTGCTTGATGCCACGCGGATCGAGGAAGCCACCGCCCGGCCGGCCGCCGCGCCGGTTCAGCCGTCCACATCCCGATATAAGATCATCAAAAAAATAGGACAAGGGGGAATGGGGGTAGTCTATCAGGCCGAAGATACCCTCTTGAAACGGCTCGTCGCTTATAAAGTCCTGCCGTCGGCCATACGTGAAAACGAAGCGATGCTCCAAAGCTTCCTGCAAGAGGCAAGGATTGCCGCGGCCCTCAATCATCCCAACGTGGTGACGATTTTCGACACAGGCAAAAATGGGGATGAAATTTTTATCACCATGGAATATGTCAATGGAATCACGCTCAAGGAATACCTGGAAAAAAACGAAACCGGGCTAAAAAAACTGATCGAGATTATGAAAGAGATCTGCGTCGGTGTTTCCTACGCGCACAGCAAAAATGTCGTCCACCGTGATATAAAGCCGGCGAATGTCATGCTGGCGCATGATCTGCGGGTCAAGATCATGGATTTCGGTCTCGCAAAGGTCGTCAGTGAAACGGCGGCGGATAAAACTTCAGTCAAAGGAACCCCGCTTTATATGGCGCCCGAACAAATTCTCGGGGAGAAAGTCGATCATCAATCGGATATTTACTCCCTCGGTTGTACTTTCTACCGGATGGTGGCGGGTCGCCCTCCGTTTGTTCAGGGGGACGTTTATTACCACCATCTTCACACGCGCCCCGCCCACCCCCGCACCTTGAATCCTAAACTTTCGGAAGAGCTCGACCGGTTGATTATGAAAACGATCGAGAAGGACAAATCGAAACGTTATAAGAAAGTCACCGAAATCATCGAAGATCTCGGAAAGCTCGCCTGACCGCCAATCGCCCTTCCCCTTTCCCCTTTTTCCGCATGCCTTGACAGCCTCTCGAAGAGGAGATTACACTCAAGGCAATGGGAAAGCCGTTCCTCAATTCGTGCAAGCAGAGACGTGTTGAGTCCTGATAGGTTTAAATTTCGATTGACAACTCATTCGGCACTCCATTAGAGTGCTGATCATCGTGCGGAGGGTGTTGTGAAGAAAGCGATTCCGTTCATTCTTATCCTCTTGTTGACCGCTTGTGCAACCGGCCCCGAGCGAATGGAAGCCGCTCCTGAGGATTTTCCCAAGGAGGCCGTCATGTTCCAATTCGGTTATCCGGCGGCCTTCGGTCGTATTGTTGATGCGCTGGAGGCGGAGGGTTATGAGGTTGCCGTCGCCGATGAACGCGCCGGGTTTATTCAAACGCATCCGAAGGAGATCGACGTCACCCCTGAAGATCCGAACCTCCAATACCGGGGTCTCTACCGGATTCAGGTCGACGGAGATCGCGACCGCTCATGGGCGCTCATCCAATTTATGGTCGTGCCGGAATTGCCGGGCGAGCGGGAAAAACTGGTCAATCGGATACAAGGAGGGACTCCACCCACACCATGATCCATTGGACCGCCTTTCTTCTATATCGGATGAGGGGATTCGCCGCCCCCATACTGCTTCTCGTTTTTTTGACCGGGTGCGCCTCTTTCACCGTCGATCAAAATGACAAGGCGCAGATTCGGATTTCGAACGGCGCCATGGGATCGGGTTTGGAACTCAATCCCCCCATTCTGAAAATCGAACCGGGAGAAACCGTCTCCTGGAGTAATTTTACGACCTATGATCTCCGGATCCAGATCGAGCCGGCCTCGCCGGCGTCCGATCAACCATCCTTCATCTCACCCTTTACGACGGTTGAAAAAAAATTCGAGGAGGCGGGGAGCTATGATTATACCCTTGTCTTCTCAACCGATAAGACCTTCGGCCGTATCACCGGAACGATCGTGGTGGGGGATCGTCCGACCAGCCCGCCGCACAAAAGAGAACAGCCCGAATCGCCTTCCCGGGAGAGAATCCCTGATACAGAACCGTTCATTCTCTAAAGACCGAGCCCCGAAGAGCGGGATGTCGATCCAGAGATGCTGGACCGCCGCGCTTTTGTTCTCGCTTCTATTCGTTTTATTCTCTTTCTCCACCCCCTCGGCCTTCGTCGGAGACGAGGAAAACACGATCGAGATCTATCAGCGCGTCAACGCCAGCGTCGTCAACATCACCAGCATCGCCGTCACTTACGATTTTTTCCTCAATCCCATTCCTTCCGAAGCCTCCGGCTCCGGCTCCGTCATCGATAAGAAAGGATATATCCTCACCAACAACCATGTGATCCGCGACTCCGAACGCCTGGAGATCACCTTGGCCGACGGGAGTAAGTGGCCGGGGGAACTGGTCGGGTCCGATCCGCAGACCGATCTCGCCGTCATCAAGGTCAACGCGCCGCCGGAGCGTCTGACGGCGATCCCGATGGGGAATTCGGACGGGCTCCGCCCCGGCCAAAAAGTCCTGGCGATCGGGAATCCCTTCGGCCTGGAGCGGACCCTGACCGCCGGCATCATCAGCTCCGTTCGGAAGAACATTCGCGCCGGCGACCTGGAGATGGATGAGGTGATCCAGATCGACGCCGCGATCAATCCGGGGAATTCGGGCGGTCCGCTTCTTAATTCGGAGGGAAAGATGGTCGGGATCAACACCGCCATCTTTACCCCGTCGGGGGGAAGCGTCGGGATCGGATTCGCCATTCCGATCAACACCGCCAAACGGATTTTGAACGAGCTGATTACAAAAGGCTATGTCGCCTATGCCTGGATCGGCATCGATACGCAGACCCTTCTTCCCGAATTTGCGGAGGCCCTCTCGCTGCCGGTCCGAAAAGGGGTGATGGTCGCCCGGGTGGTGCGGGGGGGGCCGGCGCACCGGGCCGGCATCCGGGGAGGAACCCAGCGGGTCGAGGTCGGGAACGCGATTCTCGTAATCGGCGGGGACATTCTGGTCGCCGTCGACGGGGAAGAGGTCGCGTCTGCGGAAGCGTTCCATCAGGTGATGAAGAGCAAACGGCCGGGGGATAAGGTCCGGCTGATCCTCTGGCGGGGCCGGGAGAAGAGGGAAGTCGAGGTCAAGCTGGGCGAACGCCCACGGCGGGGTCGATGATTTTAATAGGGTTCGTAGGGGCGAGGCACCGCCTCGCCCTGCTTTTGCTGTGCGTCTGATTGCCGTGAAAAGAAGGGCGACCCACCGGGTCGCCCCTACAATGCTCCAATGAGGTATGGTATGATTGCTCGGTGGTTATTTTGACAAAGATGAATTTGAGATTGAAATGAAGTTCCTGAACCTCGTCCATTACTTTGAGAAGCTGGAAGCGACGTCGAAACGGCTGGAGATGTTTGCGATCCTCTCCGATCTCTTCCAGCAGGCGAACGCGGAAGAGATCGACAAGATCATCTACCTGGCCCAAGGAGAGCTCCTCCCTCCTTTTCATGGAATCAACATCGGCATGTCGGAGAAATATCTCCTTCGCGCCCTGGCGAAGGCGGGCGATGTCGATCCGGAGATGATCGCGAAACAGTATCGGATCGTCGGAGACCTCGGCGGATTGGCGGAGAAGGTGATTCACGGCGAAGGGAAGGGGCTCACGGTCGCCGAAGTCTACGAGCGAATTGATGCGATCGCGACGATGTCGGGGGAGGGGAGCGTGGAGCGGAAGATCGATGCCGTTTGCGAGCTCATCGGCGCGGTTTCCCCCCTCGAAGCGAAGTATGTCGCCCGGTTTATGGCGGGAAAGCTGCGGCTCGGCGCGGGAGATGCCACCATCCTGGAAGCGCTGGCCCTCTCGAAAGGGGATCGGGCCTATCGAAAGGAGCTTGACCGGGCCTACAACATCACCTCCGATCTCGGCCTCGTCGCCAAAACCCTCTACCAAGCGGGAGAGGAAGGGATCCGCGCCATGTCGGTCCGGATGGGTTATCCGATCCGCCCGGCCCTCTGTGAACGGCTGAGCTCCGCCGAAGAGATCGTCGAGAAGATCGGCCGCTGCTCCGTGGAGGTGAAATATGACGGCCTTCGTTGCCAGATCCACAAGAGCAAGAATGATCTCGCCATCTTCTCCCGAAACCAAGAGCGGACCACCCCGATGTTCCCTGAAATCGCCGAGGCCTGCCGGAATCTCTTCCGCGAACAAGAGATCATCATCGAGGGAGAGGCGCTGGCTTTCAATGAGGCGACCGGCGATCTTCTGCCGTTTCAGATCACCAGTCAGCGGAAGCGCAAACATGGGATCGAAGATATGGCGAAAGCTTTCCCGCTCAAGTTCTTCGTCTTCGATCTTCTTTATTTGAACGGCGAGGATTATACCCATCATGGGTATGCTCAGCGGAGAAAAAAACTGTTCGAGCTGATCAAGAAAAACCCGGTGATGGAAGTCTCCCACGCCATCGAGACCGAAGATCCGGTCGAGATCCAAAAATTCTTCGACGCGTCGATCGAGCGGGGACTGGAAGGGATCGTCGCCAAACGGCTCGATGGACCTTACGCGGCCGGTTCTCGGAACTTCAATTGGATCAAGCTGAAGCGGAGCTATAAAGGAGCGCTCTCCGACTCGGTCGATCTCGTCATCGTCGGCTATTTTGCCGGCAAGGGCCACCGGGCGAAGTTCGGCATCGGGACGATTCTCTCGGCCGTCTACGATCCGGGGGAAGATCGATTCAAAACCGTGACGCGGATCGGAACCGGTTTTTCGGAAGAAGAGCTGGTCCAGCTCAAACAGCTCCTCGACGAAGAGGCGGCCCCGGAGCGTCCCCATCCGGTCGACTCGGAGATCACCCCCGATGTCTGGGTGAATCCCAAATATGTCATCACGGTGACCGCCGACGAGATCACCCGATCCCCCAACCATACCGCAGGGAGAGACGCGGATGGGATCGGTTATGCCCTCCGTTTCCCCCGCGTCCAGGGGTTCATCCGGACCGATAAAAGCCCGCGGGACGCCACCACCGTTTCTGAAATCATCGATATGTTCAACCTGCAAAAACGGGTGAAGATGGAATGAGTGCGCTTCGCTCGTATCTGAAAGTTCGGATCAAGGGGCTTGTCCGGACATGGACGGAGGAGTGGGCGACCTATTTCATTCTCGCTCCGGTCATGATCGGCGCCGTCTTTCTGTTGGGACGGCGGATCTTTCACGATTTCGCTTCCAAGATCGGCGCGGTCCAGTCCATCGCCATCTCCCAAGAGACGTTGCTTCAAGGGGTGCTCGCCGTCCTTTCCTTGAAGATTTTCTTTAACTTTCTCCCCCTTTCAAAACGCCTCTATCCGACCGAGCAATCGCTGACGATTGATGATCTGTTGCCGATCCGGCCTGAGACACGATACGTGATGTTCTATATCGAACAGCTGATCCGAGACTTTCCCTTCTTTCTCTTCGCCCTTTTCGCCGTCCTCTTCTTTGATAAGCCCGACCTGATCGGGTGGGTCTTTACCTTTTGGCTTTTCTTTCCCGGCATGGAGATCGGGTTGACGATCTTATGGAATCATCTTCATCCGCCGAGCCGGGCGGAGCTCCTCTTGGCCCTCTTCATTCTCCTCTGGCTGATCTGGTTTCTCCCGATCGAAAGCATGGGCTGGTGGCTCGATTTCGCCGCCCCGTTTCTGGTGACGGTCGGATTTTGGGGATTCGGGCGGTGGCGGTACAGCGATGTCTCCGGGGTCGAGCAGCTTCTGCTTGAATCTCAATCGAGGGGAAACCTCTTTAACCGGATCGGCCGGTGGCTTCCAGAGAGTGTCCGCCCGCTGGTGGTGCGCGACTTTCAGTTGACCCTGCGGAATTTCGCCCCGCTCTTCTGGCGCAATCTGGCGATTGCCTTCATTCTGGTTGCGGCGGTCGTTCTGCGCGGAAATATTCCCGCCGCGGTTTTCTGCGCGGGGGCGGTCTATTTCCTCTCCGCGACCGCTTCGACCCTCTTTGCCCTCCAGCGGCCTTATCGCGCGATGGATTACATTCTTCCCCTGGCGGTGGAGCGGATCTGGCGAGGAAAGGTCCTCTATGCGGTTTTTCTCTCTCTTCCGATTCCCTGGCTGGTGTGGGCCGTCGAAATGATCGTCCGTCCGCTCTCCTCGACGCAAGGCTTCTCTCTGCTGTTTCAACTGGTCCTCGTGGGGCTTGCAGTATCCGCCCTGACGGGGGGGACTGTCTGCGAGGGGGACCAAAAGCCGGCGCTTCACTACATCATCGCCGGTTTCCTCTCGTTGCTCGCCACCCTTTTTATCGCCGTTTTTCACCCGCTCCTTTTTGTTCTGGTCTTTCCGGTTCTGGGGAACCTGCGCGGTTCCGCAATCACGCGTCTTGAAAATGAGGAGGCGGCCTAGCCATGTCGATTCAGCTCCAAGGGGTCACCAAACGCTACGGCCGGATTGTGGCTGTCCAACCGCTCGATTTAAAAATCGGCGGGGAAATCTGCGGTTTGATCGGCAACAACGGGGCCGGCAAATCGACCTTGATGAAGATGATCACCGGGCTGCTTCACCCCGACGCGGGACGGGTGGAGATCAACGGGATCGACTTGAAGAAGGATCCGGAGGAGGCCAAGCGCCAGATCGGCTATCTCCCCGAATCGCCGATGCTCTACCCGCGCCTCACGCCGGAAGAGCTTTTAACCTACATCGCCGAGATCAAGAATGTTCCTTCCCCGGCGGCGGAGATCGACCGCTGGTTGGCGACCTTCGGACTGAGCGAAAAACGGAGAGCGCTCCTGCGGGATCTCTCCTTCGGGATGAAGAAAAAGGTCGCCCTCTCCACCGCTTTCATCGGCTCGCCGCGCCTTCTGATCCTCGATGAGCCGTTCAACGGCCTGGATGTCGCCACAATGGAGCGGCTGGCGGAGATGATTGTCGAATTCAATCGAAACGGCGCGACTGTCTTGATCTCCAGCCATCTGATGGAGTATGTAGACCGCCTCTGCCGGCGCGTATTGATCCTCAAGAAGGGGGCCGTGGTCCGGGAAGGGACGCCGGAGGCATTAAAGGAAGAAGCCAAGGCCTCTTCCTTTCATCAGGCATTTCTTTATTTCACCAGTGACGGGAACCCGGAGACAAAAAATTGAAAGTCGGTTTCGTCCAATTCGATTGCCGGTTCGGAGAGGTGGAAAAGAACACCGACCGCGCGGCGGAGTGGATCACGCGGCAGCGGGCCGACCTCTGGGTTCTGCCGGAGCTATTTAACACCAGCTATCAGTTTACATCAAAAAAAGAGGTCGCCGCGCTGGCCGAGCCGGTCCCGAGCGGCCCGACGACGCAACGGCTGATCCGCCTCGCCAAGGAGAACAGAACCCATCTCGTCGCCGGGCTGGCGGAGCGAAGCGGAAAACAGTTTTACAATTCTTCAGTCTTGGTCGGGCCGAAAGGGCTTCTTTCCGTCTACCGGAAGATCCATCTTTTCTATGAAGAGACCCGCTGGTTCACCCCCGGCAATCTTCGGTTCCAGGTCCACCCGGTCGGCAAAGCGCGCGTCGGGATGATGATCTGTTTCGACTGGTTCTTTCCGGAGGCGGCCCGAAGCCTCGCCCTTTTGGGGGCGGACATCATCGCGCATCCTTCCAACCTCGTCCTGCCGTATTGTCCCGATGCAATGCCGACCCGCTGCTTGGAGAACCGACTCTTCGCGATCACCGCCAATCGGGTCGGGTCCGAATCGCGCGGGAAGGAAACCCTCACCTATATCGGCATGAGCGAGGTGGTCGATCCGAAAGGGAGAATCCTTTATCGGGCCTCCGATCGGAAAGAGGAGTCCCATGTGGTTGAGATCGACCCGAAGCTGGCCCGGAACAAATCGCTCAATCGCTACAATCATCTCTTAAAAGATCGGCGCGACCGACTTTACGTCAAATCCTAAAGTATGATATCAACTCTTTGCTCTTGATCTTCACCCCTCATTCTTCGTTTCCAGTTCTGTTATGATAAAACCATGAGAGATCCGAGTGTTCATGAAACCCGGCCTGTTCTGATCACGCGCGCCTTTATTCTTCTCTTTACCGCTCATCTTCTTTTTGGGCTCTCTTTTTGGCCGTATGTCCTGCTCCCGGTGTTTCTTCAGCAATTGGGAGCCGATCTTTTTACGGTCGGCCTGATCATGGGGACCGCCTCGTTTTCCGGAATCCTCATTCGTCCGTGGGTCGGCGCGGCGCTTGACCGGATCGGCCGGCGGAAAATATTGATCGCCGGCGGGGCGGTCTTTTTGGGGGCCAATCTTTCTTATCTGGCCATCGATGAGGTCGGGTGGACGATCTTCGTTGTCCGGCTGCTTCATGGGCTCGGTATGGGAATCTTGATGGCGGCCTTCTTCACCCTGGCCGCCGATCTGTCGCCGGCAACGCGGCGGACGGAAGGGATCGCCCTTTTCGGGGTGTCGGGGCACCTCTCCGGCGCGATCGGTGTTTTGGTGGGGGAGCAGATTATCCGGCTTGGGGGATATCCCGCCCTCTTTCTCAGCAGCGCGACCCTTGCGCTTTTATCGATCTTCACCAGCCTCTTTATTCGCGAACCCGAAACCCCTTCTCACGACGCCGAACCGGAGGGCTTCTTCTCCGTTCTGCGGGGGCCGGCGCTTCGCATTCCGCTGCTCGGAACCGTCGCCTTCTCCTTCAGCATGACCTCCTACATGGTCTTTCTCAAGCCGTATGCCCTGAAGATGGGAATCGGCTCGATCACCCCTTTCTTTATCGCGTACACCTTCACCGCCGTGACCGTCCGGCTGGCCGGGAGCAGTTGGCCCGACCGGTTCGGACTCAAGAAGGTTCTTTATCCATCGATGATTTCAATGGCGGTCGGGATCGTCGCCCTTTTGTTCTGGCCGACCCCCTCGGGGTTGATCGTGGGCGGCGTGCTCAGCGGGATCGGGCATGGATTCATTTTTCCGATTCTTTCGGTCATGCTGATCGAGCGGGCGCGGGAAGAAAACCGAGGAAGCGCGATCACCCTCTTTACCATGCTCTACGATTTGGGTCTCTTCATCGGAGCGCCGCTGCTCGGCTTCATCGCGATCGGAGAGCGTTACGGAAGGATGTACGTCGCCGCCGCGGCGGTTCTGATGGTCAGCCTGATTGCATTCATCCGGTTTGATCGGGAGAAGGGGGAAGGGGGGAGCGGGCCGCCGCTCAGGGAAGGCGGAGGATAAAGTCGGCCATCGCCTTGAAATAGGCCTCGCCTCCGACCTCTTCGGTATTGTTGTGGCCGGCGCCGGGAATCGCATAAAAGGTCTTCGGCCCGCGGGCCGCCTCGAAGAGCTTCCGGCCCTGCGCGAAGGGAATCGTCTCGTCCCGGTCGCCGTGGAGGATCAAGATCGGAATTTCCAATCGTCCGATCTTCGAGAGATTATCGTAGCGGGTCGTGATGAGCCCTCCGACCGGAAGCCAGGGGAGGGCGACCCGCGCCATCTCTCGAATCGAGGTGAAGGGCGCCTCCAAGACCAGCCCCTGCACTTTTCTCTGAAGGGCCAGCTCGACCGCAACCGCCGCCCCGAGCGAAGCCCCGAAAGGAATGATCCTCGCCGGATCGACATCGTCCCGGGTGAGAAGGTAATCATACGCCGCGACGGCATCCAGATAGGTCCCTTTCTCCGAGACCCGCCCGCCGCTTCGCCCATATCCCCGATAGTCGATGATGAGAACGTTTGCTTTTAGCGTGTGATGGGAACGGTCGATTCGCCCTACCCGGTGGCTCATGTTCCCCCCGTTTCCGTGAAGCCAGAGAATCGTCGTCTGTGCTTCGGGATGGGGGACGAACCACCCGTTGATTTTGACGCCGTCGGCGGTGGTAAGGGTGAGGTCTTCGAATGCAAGGCCGGCGTCGGCGGGGGTGAGGGTGATCTCTTTCTCGGGGAAGAAAATGAGGCTTTTCATGGCGCAACCGCTTTCCAGGAGAAAGGCCGATAAGAACCAGAAGGTGAAAGATTGAAGGAATCGAATCCGTGGCGCTTTCACCATACCGTAACTGCCGATTGAGTGAAAGATGTCAATGCAAGTACAGTGCGGACTGCCGCAACCTCCGATGACCTGATGCAGTCGAAAACACCCAATGGAAGCGAACCCGGGAATGGCTTAGGATCGACGGGAGACAGACGCGCAGAGCGTTCAATCCGAGATCCACATTCCTGAATCAATCCGGGGGATTTGCCCCACCGTTGGGGGATTTGCCCACCCGATTGGGCGGATTCTTTTCGCAAGAAGAAAGCAAAGTTCATTTTATCTCCTTGTTTCAATAGGATAAAAGAGTATACGAGAATGATCATTTGGCACGGGCCTTGCTGTATATGAAAAATGTATTTTCAAAAATCTTCAAGGAGGTAAAATGATCGATCAATATTTTGGATTATGGATTGTCTTAATTGCTTTCTTATTTATTAATGTGATCTTTGCAATGACTTCATCGATGGATATTCAGTCCGACGTTCCGGACAACAATCAGACACCCGAGGGGATCGAACCGAACTGGAGTGGAACCACGCAGCGGCCTGTCGTTGGGAAAATAAAATATCTGAAGCCCCACGCCGGCGAGCCGATCATCCACTCCGCCCGCTGAACGCGGCTGATTTATTCTTCCTCTAAAAATCATTCCTTCGTCGGCGGACAATCTCCCGGATCAGGGGATTGTCCGTCGACTCATTTCGAGTCATGGAATTTTCATGAGCGGAGGGATGGCCGGGTGAAGCGGATTTTCCGCCGAATCGATGAGGCCAAGGAAGCCTTCGGTCGGCTGGAGCGCATACGATTTCCAAAGCGCTTCGGAGAGCCAGACGGGGCGGGCCGTTTTGTTTTTCATATCGACCTCCCACCACCAGCCCCGCAGAATACCCCGCCGGTCATCCTCCCGCGTGCCATATGTATAGCTGATGAGGTAGACCGCCCCTTTCCATTCGGTATACCAACCGTAAACACAGTGGGTCTGATCTCCCGTCCAACACTCCTCGCGCTCCGCGTAGGCGGTCGTCTCCTCCGGAAGATCCCGAACCCCTTCTGCCAGCATGGATTGATAGTCGGCTTTGATGAATTCGATTGCGGCAAGGGAGTCCGGTTTCCAGATGGAGGGGAGGAGGAAGGAGATAATAAATCCACCCAGCGCGAGCCCCAGGAAGAGGATGACGAAATAGGGCCCCAGCTTTTTGACCCAGCCGGTCGGTTCGATTTCTTTCGGCTCGATGGACACGCAGCTCGGCGTTGAAGGTGAGTGGATCTCTACCTTAGACCCAGGCGCGCGTTTTCTCGTACGCGCTGATCTTCTCTTCCTGCTGGAGCGTCAACCCGATATCATCCAATCCGTTTAAGAGGCAATGCCGCCGGAAGGGATCGACATCGAATTGAAAGAGCAGGCCGTCGGAAGAAGCGATCTCCCGCTTTTCCAGATCGACATTCAATCGATAACCCTCCCTGGCGCGGGTCCGCTGGAAGATCGTTTCGATCTGATCCTCGGAAAGGACGATCGGAAGCATCCCGTTTTTAAAACAATTGTTGTAGAAGATGTCGGCGAAAGAGGGGGCGATGAGGCACTTGAAGCCGTAATCGAGGAGCGACCAGGGGGCATGCTCGCGCGAGGAGCCGCAGCCGAAGTTGGCGCGCGTGACGAGAATCGTCGCCCCTTTATACCGGTCGGCGTTCATCTCGAATTCGGGGTTGAGCTGCTTGCCGTCGATAAAACGCCAGTCATAAAAAAGAAACTGTCCGAATCCGGTCCGCTCGATCCGCTTCAGAAACTGCTTCGGAATGATCTGATCGGTATCGACGTTCGGAAGATCGAGCAGCGCGACCAGTCCGTTTAATTTGGTGAATGGCTCCATGAATTCTCCCTTTCTACTTTTTAGAATCGTATTGACGAACGTCGACGAAATGTCCCTCGACCGCCGCGGCGGCCGCCATGATCGGGCTGACGAGATGGGTCCGTCCTCCCTTTCCCTGGCGTCCCTCGAAATTCCGGTTGGAGGTGGAGGCGCAGCGTTCGCCCGGCTTGAGGATATCGGGATTCATGCCGAGGCACATCGAGCAGCCCGACTCCCGCCAATCGAACCCGGCCTCTTTGAAGATGCGATGGAGCCCTTCCTCTTCGGCCTTTTTCTTCACCTGCTGCGATCCGGGGACGATCATCGCATAGACTTTGGAGGAGACCCGGCGGCCCTTCACGAACTGGGCGACCCGGCGAAGATCTTCGATCCGGGCGTTGGTGCAGGAGCCGATGAAGACACGCTCGATCGGGATCTCCTCGATCCGGGTTCCGGGGTGCAGCCCCATGTATTCGAGGGCCCGCTCGGCCGACTTCCGGTCGTTCGGATCGGTATATTCGGACGGATTCGGAATGCGGGCGTCGATCGGCAGGACCTGGCCGGGATTGGTTCCCCAGGTGACCTGAGGGGTCAACGTCGCCGCATCGATCTTCAGCGTTCGATCGAAGGCCGCGCCCGGATCGGTCGGGAGCTTCTTCCATCGCGCCACCGCCGCATCAAAATCTTTGGGGGCGTATTTTCGTCCTTTCAAATATTCAAAGGTCTTCTCGTCCGGGGCGATCATCCCGGCGCGGGCTCCGCCCTCGATCGACATGTTGCAAACGGTCATGCGCTCTTCCATGCTGAGCGACCGGATCGTATCGCCGGCGTATTCGATGACGCTGCCGACGCCGCCGCCGGTGCCGATCCGCCCGATGATGGAGAGGATGATGTCTTTCGCCTCCACGCCGTAGGGGCGCGGGCCGTTCACGTCGATCAGGAAGGTTTTCGGTCTGTCTTGAAGAAGACACTGCGTCGCCAAGACATGCTCCACCTCGCTCGTGCCGATTCCGAACGCCAGCGCCCCGAACGCCCCGTGGGTGGAGGTATGGCTGTCGCCGCAGACAAGAGTAAAGCCGGGGAGGGTCAGCCCCAATTCCGGACCGATGACATGGACGATCCCTTGCTCCGGATCGTTCAGATCGAAGAGGGTCACCCCGAACTCTTTGCAATTGCGCGAGAGGGTGTCCATCTGTTTGGCCGAGATTTCATCTTCGATCGGGAGGGCGCGATCGGTGGTCGGGACGTTGTGATCCATCGTGGCGAACGTTAATTCGGGCCGCCGCACCTTCCGCTTGGCCAGCCGAAGTCCGTCGAAGGCTTGGGCCGAGGTCACCTCATGAATCAAATGCCGATCGATGTAAATGAGCGACGGCTTCCCGGCCTCTTCATGGACGACGTGGGCTTCCCAGATCTTTTCAAACATTGTTTTCGGTTTCATGCTGTTCTCATCTCCCGATCAATCCGTTTAATGACGATGCGAGCCGCCATTATAACCGAAACCAAGTGGCGTTGAAAAGTGGTTTTCAGACGGACTTTGTTTTGATTATTTCCCTTCTCTTTGATAAGATGCTTTTCATTTTGAAAATAAGGGGGCATAAAGCATGTCGAAACTCATTTGGGCCATGGTGGCGGTCGGAATTTTACTGACAGGTTGTTCGGGCGGAATCAGCGATGAGGCGCTGGCGGGCCTTTCGCCGGCCGAGGCGGGGCAGAAGGTCTTTGATGCCAGGTGCAAGCGGTGCCATGTGATCAACGGCTCCGGCGGAACGCGCGGACCGAATCTCTCGAACGTCGGAGGGCGTTTGGAGGAAGCGGCCCTCCGGGATTTCCTTCAAGATCCCGAAAAAGCAAGGCCGGGAACGCGGATGCCGAAGGTCGCCCTCACCGAGAAACAGCTCGACGCGGTGGCGACTTATCTTGCGGGACTGAAATAATGCTGATAGAGTCAAGAATGGAAAATCTTTCTCTCTGATACTGATCACCGGCTTCTGAATCCTTGATCTCCTCCCTGGATCTCTCCGATGACATGGTGGACGCTCTCTTTCTATCTACTCGTTCTCTTGGCGGCGGGGTCCGTCTTTTCGGTCAAGAAGGACGCCTATCCTGACCGGGGAGCCCTGTTCGACCGACAGGGCTGGAGCATTTGGATCGGCATCTTCGCCGCGACCCTTCTCAAATCGGTCAGCGCCATCGTTCTCTGGTCCCCCTGGTCCTTCCGGAATCAACCGGCCATCGTGCCGATCTATTTTCTGGCCGAAATCTCGGTCTTCGTCGGCGTTCTCCTCTTTTACCGGCTCATCACCGGTCAGCCCTTTACCCTCCTCGGCTTTTCATCGGAGCGGTTGGGAATACGCCTCCTCTTCGCGATGAGGTGGATCATCGGTGTGTTCTTCGTTCTTTACTGCGTCTTCTATATCTTCCTTCTGTTTCAATCGGTCGAAGTGTCCCAAGCCTGGTTGATGCGGCTTTACCGAAACCGCGATCTGGTCACCGCCCTGATGCACTTCTTTGAAAAAATGTGGGGGCTCCCTTCCGTCGTCATTCCAATCCTATTCATGGTGGTCCTTCGTCCGTTTGCGGAGGAGATCGTCTTCCGCGGCCTGTTATATGGGCCGATCCGCCGGAAGTCCGATCCGATCATGGCGGCGCTCATCTCCTCTTTTCTTTTCACCCTGGCGGACGGATCGATCGCGAGCCCCCATCTCCTCACCGGGGTCCTTTCGGCCTATCTCTACGAGCGGACGGAGAGCCTTTTCCCCGGCATGATTCTGCATGGGCTGCTTAATCTGGGAAGCGTCGTCTATTACTTCGGCGGGAAAAATGTCATCTCCGTCGTCGTGCGCAAAACCGAGGCGGGTTGGATGACCCTTTTGCTTGCGGCTCTCTTCGTCGGGGTCGTTATCCTCTATCGCGTTCTGCGGAAGAAGGGATACGGATGGGGAGGGACGGTTTCAATTTCTTAATCGAACCGGCAATCGAGGGCCAGCGCCTTCTCAAGACGTCTCATGTACTCCGGGCGTGAAATCTCGACGGCGCCGAAACTCTGCAAGTGGGACGTAATGAACTGCGTATCGAGGAGAAGGTAGCCCCGATTTTTCAGACGCTCGACCAAAAAGGCGAGGCAGACCTTCGAGGCGTCCCGCTGAGCGGTAAACATCGACTCCCCCATAAAAGCGCCGCCGAGCGCGACCCCATAAAGCCCTCCCGCCAGGGTTCCCTCCGCATAAGCCTCCACAGAATGGGCCTTGCCGGACCGGTGAAGCGCCAGGTAGGCCCGGATGATCTCCTCGCTGATCCAGGTCTCTTGCCGAGAGGCGCAGGCCCGAATCACCGCCTCGAAGTTCCGGTTGATCACAATTTCAAAAGGTTCCCGGCGGATGGTCCTGGCCAGCCGCTTCGGGAGATGGAACGATTCGAGATCGATGATCCCGCGGGGATCGGGAGAGTACCAACGAACTTCCCCCCCGTCGGCCATCGGAAAGATTCCCTGGCGATAGGCGGCCTCAAGGAGTTCGGGGGTCAGGGAGATCTGCATGGAGAGACTATACCCGAACTGATGCAGAAGGGTAAAGTGGAGATGGGGAAATAAAAACGGATTAGATGGGGACGGAAGGTGAATAAGTTTCGTGTCACCGCTCCGATCTCTCTAATCCGTCTTCAATGAATCCGTGTTGGACCGACGCTATGCCGCTTTGCGCAGAAGGTCATCCCGAAGGGAAGAGAACTTTTTCGCTTCGCGCGTAATCGCCTCGTAGTTTTGGCTCTCCACATGTTTACGGGGAGTCAGCAAGCTTCCCAAAGCAATCGCTTCCACGCCGATGGAGAGGTACTCTTTAAACGAATCATAACTCTTGACCCCCGCCGGAATGATTTTAAGAAAGGGGAGCGGCTTGAGGATCTCGTCGATATAATCCGGGCCGCCGAGGGCATCGACGGGGAAGACTTTGACCATATTCGCCCCTCCTCGCATCGCCGTATAAATTTCAGACGGGGTCGAGGCCCCCAATATACAGGCGACATTGCCGTCTCGGCAAACCGGAACCATCTCCAGGTTTCCGACCGGCGAGGCGACGAAGTGACAACCCAGGCCGATCGCGGAGCGCGCTTCACGGAGGGTCAGCACCGTCCCGGCGCCGACCAGGATATTCCTTTCCTTCATCAATTCCCGAATGACGTCCTGCGCATCCGGAATGGTGTAGGATATCTCAAAAATACAAACCCCGCCTTCCATGACGGCCTGCACGGTCTTCACGGCTTGATCGGCATTTTCGGTTCGAATGACTGCGATAATTTTTTCTCTGGTAATACGCTCAAGCACGTCATTTAACATTTTTCCCCTCCGGATCAATAGGCCAAGATTTTTTTGCCGAACCACATGAAAGACCCTCTTCCAGTGTCTCTTGTATATAAAGCATCCGATCTCTCCAGACGGGTTTGAGAACGCGCATCGACCATGAAAGAGCGGTCCTGTTCTATTCCTGGTAGGGGGACTGATCTGCGGCGGCATTCTTCCGAACAGAGAAGATCGATCTGCATCAAAGTAAATTTTTGCAAAACGAATGCCGTAAAATCCGGCCACATAAGCGATTTATAGATCGCTTGCGCCTTCCTTGTGCAAAAAAATCACAGCCGCCGGCCGACCGAGCCGGTTCTGAGAAAAAGAGGTTCGGACAACAAACACAAGGCGTCTGCAGGGGGCACTTCCATTTTGAGCGCCCCTTTGAACCGGAGGAATCGACCGTCTATTGACCCGAGAAAAAAAATCACGACTTCATAAAGAAAATATTAAAACCACCCTACAGATTTCGATTCGGTGCGTCATTCGGCAATGTGATCTTCCCTACTTTGGGTAAAAATGAGCATTTATTTTCAGCCTCAAACACGGTTCAGGCTGAGGTTTCTTCCAAAACCCGTTCAGAAGATTTGCAATGCCTTGTGTGAAAATGCCGAGCCTCCGGCCGGACAGTTGCTCCATCCTCGGTGATAATCATGAATGTGTTCTCTTGATCAAACACGTGAACGCCTGGATCGGTTCTTCATTTCAGGACGGCTTTCCCAATCAGGCCACTCACAAAACAGGCTTCAATCGCGGGTAAAGTAGCATTTTCATGTAAAAGGGCTTGACATGTTTGCGCCGTCTCGGCTAGTATCGGCGATGCTCTTTGGGTCCCCATCGTCTAGCCCGGCCTAGGACATCGCCCTTTCACGGCGGTAACCGGGGTTCAAATCCCCGTGGGGACACCAGATGCCTTTTTAAAAAGTGTCGCTCTTTCCCAAAGCCGAACGGATCTATACCAAAATCAATTTCAGTGATTTCTCCACTTCAAGCGGAAGAGGAAATTTTACCTGCCGTAATCTTTATAAAAGAAGGGAGTTCTTACCGATGTCAAAGAGAGTATTAATCGTTGATGACAACCAGGACGCCATCCATATTTTGTCGGCGGTCCTGAAGAGGGGAGGCTACGCCGTCTCTGTCGCGAAAAACGGAGCCGAGGCGGTCGAGATGGTCCGTCAGGACCATCCCGCTCTGATCCTGCTCGATATCATGATGCCGAAAATGGACGGCTTCGAGGTTTGCCAGGAGATCAAGGGAAGCCCGGAAACACGCGCTATTCCGATTCTCATGATCACGGCGAGAAAAGACCCGGAATCGCGGAAACGCGGTCTGGAGGTGGGCGCCAGCGAATATCTGGTCAAGCCGATCCACCCCGCCGAGGTCTTGCGAAAAGTTCAGGAATATTTGGGGGACGACCGATCTTCTCCGCCTTCCCTGAAATCGATTTTTCTACCGTTTCTTCTTCTTCGTGAAAAAATCACTTTTCAGTTGGGAGCGTTTGCCTACTGCTCCGCCGTCGACAAAAAACCGACAATCTGACAAACACAGGAGAACAACGGCGCAGACCCGATACGCCGTTGTTCACATCCGCCGCTCTCGTCAGAAAAGTGCTCCCTCCCGCCGCCGCTTGTCTTCTTCGAACCGAACATGGTAGATTGACTCATTGACCGGATTCCACCGGAACGCTCGATCACGCTCACTCGAAGCCGGGATACAGAGGGTCGGATGAAGATCGATTTTACAAAAAGCGGCGGCTTTGCAGGAATGAGATTGGCCGTCCGAATCGACACGGATACCCTTCCTTCGATGGAAGCGGATCGGCTGCGCCGCCTGATCGAAGAGGGGCGTTTTTTCAACCTGCCGACCTCCCTCAAATCGAACCTTCCGGGGGGCGACCGTTTTCAATATCGGATCAAGGTGGAAGAAGGGGGAAAACGGAAGGAAGTGTTTGCCGACGAAGCCGCGGTCCCGGAGACCCTTCGTCCGCTGATCGATTATTTGACCGACTGGGCCCGCTCCAGCCAAAGAAGAAAAACGGTTTAACTTTCAAACGCAGCTGACAATTAAGTGAAAATCATTGGTCTTCCGCCTCCGGAAAATCTTTCTCAATCACAATCTCAATCTCATCCTCGGCTGAAATCCCCCGGTTCCGAATGTGGGCTTTCAGATCGGGATGCCGGCGCAATAAGGTGAAGATCGACTTGAGAATTTCCGGCTTGATTTGCCCCTCCCACCGCTTCAGCCAAGCGTAGTCGTCTTCCTCTCCGTCGTAATTTTCTGGAAACCGGGCTTCCAAACTAAACCGCAACACGAACGTCTTCTCTTCGCGAAACACGTTTCCTCTCTTCCGGGATGGGTAATTATGTTTTTGAGATGAACAGCCCGATCTGACCGGCGAGGAATCGCGCGACCTCCGCGGTTTCAAACGGCCAGGCATACAGAATGGAAAGGCCCGGGTGGCGGCGGCGGGCTTGCTCGATCGCCTCGGGAATTTCCGCTTTGGAGTGGGCGCCGCCGGGGGTCATCATCGGCGTAACGACGATCACCTGCTCCGCTCCGACGGCCGCCGCCCGATCGATCGCTTCATCCACCGTCGGCGCGCAAAATTCATTGAATCCGATCACCACTTCGCATCCCATCTCCTTCCGAAGCTGTTCGGCGAGGGCCTGCGATCCTTCGAAAAAAGGATCGTTCTCGGCGGTTCGAGGCCACGTCCGCATCTTCGTGTCGAGCTGATGAAGCCGCTCTTGGAGCGGGGTCCGTCCCGCCGCGGGGGGGTGCTTGAGCTTGGCGCGCAGATCAAAGAACTCCGCCCTCTCTTTTTTGGGAAAATCGTTTGCCGGTGCCCCATGCATGGCGAGAACAACGACCCTCTTCAATGGAATCCTCACAAAGGGGTTTATCATTCGGCGTCAATCGATGTCATGACGGGCCGAGTATAACATGACCGCCTCCCGAATGCTTCTGGAAAAACCGAGAAGGTTGCTGTAGAATAGGCCGACTCATGGAGGAAAAATTGGCTAAAACGGACGGGAAAGTAGAAGCGAAGCGTCCCCTCTTGGGAGCGCATATGTCGGTGGCCGGCGGGCTCGATCAGGCGCTCTACCGCGGGCGGACGGCCGGGTGCGATGTCATTCAGATCTTCTCGAAGAACTCCAACCAGTGGAAAGCAAAACCGCTGACGGTAGAAGATATCGCGAACTTTAAAAAAGCCCGCCTGGAGACGGGGGTCTTCCCCGCCATGGTGCATAGCTCTTACCTGATCAACCTCTGCTCCGACAAGGAAGAAGAGTGGAAGAAGTCGGTCGAAGCGCTCCACATCGAAATGGAGCGGGTCGAGGCATTGGAGATGCCCTATCTGGTCCTCCACCCGGGGTCACACCTCGGGGCCGGAGAAGAGGTGGGGATTTCCAGGGCGGCCGAGGCGCTGAACCTTCTTTTTCAACGGACCGCCCGGTTTAAAATGCAGATCCTCATCGAGCTGACGGCCGGGCAGGGGAGCTGCATCGGGAGCCGGTTCGAGGAGGTCGGCGCGATTTTCGACCGGATCAAAGCGCCGGAGCGGATCGGGGTTTGCTTCGATACCTGCCATGTTTTTGCGGCCGGGTATGACTTGAGAACCGAGACAGACTACCAGGAAACGATGGCCGCCCTCGACCGGGCGGTGGGCTTGGGACAGGTCCGGGCCTTTCATCTAAACGATTGCAAAAAAGAGCTCGGCTGCCGGGTGGACCGGCATGACCACATCGGCCGGGGAAAGATGGGAACGGCCCCCTTTTCATTTTTAATGAACGACCCGCGTTTCTTCGGCTTGCCGATGGTCCTGGAAACCCCGAAGGGAAAAGAGCTCAAAGAGGACATCCAAAACCTGGCCATTTTAAGGAACCTGCAACGGCGATAGGCTTCGAAGCGAGGGTTGAACTTCATCATTTTTTACATTTCTAGATTCCTCATTCATCCTTCTTCATTCTCTGTTTGGGGTTGATTTCACGCCGATGCGCTGTTAGAATCGGGCGAATACGCGATCTCCCGTTCTATTTGCTTTTCATAGCTTAAAAAGGTATGATCGGCCCGTTTTTGAAGATCCCTGAGCCAGGGAGGGTTTTCTTCGGTTCAGCTTTTATAATTGCGTGCCTACGCGGATTGTATTGGAGGAGGATTGATGGCAAACGAAAAAAGACAGTATGTGAACTACATTTTCTACAAGTTGGATCCGGCGTGGCGAAGGTTGCCGGCCGAAGAGCGCGAAGCGGGGAAACGGGAGCTGTCCGCGGCCATCGAAGGCTTCACGTCGAAGGTGCTGGTGATCCCTTATTCCACGGTCGGAATCCGGGCGGAGACCGATATCATGCTCTGGCGGATCAGCTACGATCTGGAATCGTTTCAGGACATGACGGTCAAAATGCTCTCGACCAGCCTGGGCAAATACATGAACACCGTCTACTCCTACATCGCGATGACGAAGCGGTCGATCTACGTCGACAAGCATTCGCACGAGGGACAGGAGTCGAAGCGCCTCACGATCGTCCCCGGCGAGTCGAAATATCTCTTCATCTATCCCTTCGTCAAGACCCGCGAATGGTATCTTCTGACCAAATCGGCCCGGCAGGGGATGATGAACGAGCATATCGAGATCGGCCACAAGTACCCGACGGTGAAGATCAACACCTCCTACTCCTTCGGATTGGACGATGCCGAGTTCGTCGTGGCGTTCGAGAGCGACCATCCCTCCGACTTTTTGGACCTGGTCATGGAGCTGCGCGAAGCCGAGGCGAGCCGGTACACCCTGCTCGACACGCCGATCTTCACCTGCGTTCGAAAAAGCCTCAAGGATACCTTGAACGATCTGGGGAATTAAACCGCACATGACGGAGAAGATCGAAAACGTCATCATCATCGGCTCGGGGCCGGCTGGCCTCACGGCGGCGATTTATGCCGCCCGGGCAAATCTTCATCCCGTCTTGATCGAAGGGGCCCAAGCCGGCGGGCAGCTGATGATCACGACCGACGTGGAAAACTTTCCGGGATTCCCCGACGGCATCCAGGGGCCGCAGCTGATCCTGGAGATGAAGAAGCAGGCGCAGCGCTTCGACACCACCTTTATCACCGGGGATGTCACCTCCGTCGATTTCTCTCAGCGCCCCTTCAGCATCGTGGTCGACGGGGAGCGGACCTACCGGACCCGATCGGTGATCATCTGCTCCGGCGCCCGGGCCAAGCTGCTCGGGATTGAATCGGAGGCGCGGCTGATGGGCCACGGCGTCTCCGCCTGCGCCACCTGCGACGGGTTTTTCTTTCGCGGGAAAGATGTCTTTATCGTCGGCGGGGGCGACACCGCCATGGAAGAGGCGACCTTTCTGACCCGTTTCGCGAATCAGGTCAGCGTCATTCACCGGCGGGATAAGCTGCGCGCCTCCAAGATCATGCAGGACAAAGCCTTCAAGAACCCGAAGATCAAATTCATCTGGGACACGACGATCACCGATATTTTGGACGGGCCTTCCGGAACGGTTTCGGCGGCGGTCCTCCAGAATCTGAAAACCGGGGAGACTTCTCAGCGGAAGATCGACGGGGTTTTCATCGCGATCGGGCATGAGCCGAACACCGCTCTGTTCAAGGGCCAGCTGGCGCTGGATGATCGTGGTTACATCAAAACCCAGCCCGGGACACCGCGCACCAACGTTCCGGGGGTCTTCGCCGCGGGGGACGTGCAAGACCCGAACTATCGCCAGGCGATCACGGCCGCCGGCACCGGCTGTATGGCGGCAATGGATGCCGAGAAGTTTTTAGAATCTGAGGAAGGACATTGAATGGCTGAAAGACCCGATATTCTGTTGATCGCTTGCAGCGAGACCGACTCCAACATCTACTACGCAACCAAGTTCCTCGCCCCCGATAACTTCATCTTCCTTCGCGCCCGCGGTAAAACGTTTCTTCTCATGAGCGATCTGGAAGTCGACCGCGCCCGCGCCCAATCGTCGGTCGATCAGGTCCTCTCCTATTCAGAGTATGAAGAACGGACCAAAAAGCGGGGGATCGATCGCCCCGATATGGCCGATGTCGTTCAAACGCTCCTCCAGGAACAAGGGGTCAAGGAGCTGACCGTTCCGGCGAATTTTCCGTTGGAATACGGCGACGCGCTCCGGTCCCGCGGTTTTACCCTCTCGATCAAGAAGGAGCCGTTCTTCGAAGAACGGGCCCTGAAGACGCCGGAAGAGGTGGCCGCCATCCGAAAGAGTCAGATCGCCGTGGAAGAAGCGGTCGCGGAGGCGTTCGATCTTCTCCGAAGGGCGGAGATTAAGAACGGTCAAATCTATCTTGAGGGAAAGGTCCTCACGTCGGAGTCGGTTCGAAGCCATCTCCACCTCCGGATGATGGAGAAGGGATGCATCGGGCAGCACACGATCATCGCCTGCGGGGTCGATGCCTGCGATCCTCACAATGAGGGATCGGGCCCGCTGCGGGCGAACGAGCCGATTATCTTCGATGTTTTTCCCCGATCCTCCGAGACCCGCTACTTCGCCGACATGAGCCGGACGGTGGTCAAAGGACGGGCTTCCGATGGAATGAAGAAGCTCTACGACACCGTCTTGGAAGGGCAGGAGCTCGGCATCAGCCGCGTCCGAAGCGGCGCCTCCGGGAAGGCGATTCATGAAGAGATCGTCGGGCTCTTCGAGAAAAAAGGCTATCATACCGGCAAGGTCGGCGGGCGGATGCAGGGATTCTTTCATGGGACGGGGCACGGCGTCGGCATCGATATCCATGAGCCGCCGCGGATCAGCCGGGCCGATTGGATCCTCAAAGAGGGAGAGGTGGTGACCGTGGAGCCGGGGCTATATTACCCGGAGATCGGCGCGGTCCGGATCGAAGACATGGTCCTGGTTGAAAAAGACGGATGCCGGAACCTCACGACCTTTCCAAAAAAACTGGAGATTCCCTAAGTGGCTTCCAAGCGCAACGGAAATCGATCGACCGGCGACAGCCTAAAAAAGAGCATGGAGACAGAGACCCCGGCCGTCAAAGAACTGGTGGAAAAACTGCTGGTTTCGTTGGGAGAAGATCCGTCCCGGGAAGGGTTGAAGGGAACGCCGGGCCGCGTCGAGCGATCGCTTCGATTTCTGACCAGCGGCTATCACCAGAATGTCGACCGGATTTTGAACGACGCCTTCTTTACGATTGATCATGAAGAGATGGTGATCGTCAAAGACATCAACTTCTTCTCCATGTGCGAGCATCATCTTCTTCCCTTTTTCGGAAAGTGCCATATCGCCTATCTTCCCAACAAGAAAGTCGTCGGCCTAAGCAAGCTTCCCCGGGTGGTTGAGATTTTCTGCCGGCGGCTGCAGCTGCAAGAGCGCTTGACCGGCGAGATCGCGCAGGCGATCGCCGATAAGATCGACCCGCACGGCGTCGGCGTCGTCATCGAGGCGCAGCATCTCTGCATGATGATGCGGGGCGTCGAGAAGCAGAACGCCCGCACCGTCACCAGCGCGATGCTCGGGGTCTTCAAGACCGACCCTAAAACCCGCGCTGAATTCCTCGACCTGCTGCGACACGATAAGATTTAATTTCTCCGACACCTCACCGTCTTGGGTTCGCGATGATTTCCGTTGAAGAAGCCCGAAAGATCATTCTCGCCGAAATCCGCCGGATGGGGACGGAGCGGGTGCTGCTGTCCAATACGCTCGGGCGGGTTCTTTCGGAGGATCTGCTCTCCGCGCTCGATCATCCCCCTTGGGACACCTCCGCGATGGACGGCTACGCCGTCCGTTGGAACGACACCGCCGGCGCGTCCAGAACAAACCCGCGGATACTCAAGATCATCGAAGAAATCCCAGCGGGGACCCTCCCTCAGAAAAAGATCGAGCCCGGAGAGGCCTCGAAGATCATGACCGGCGCGCCGGTCCCGGAAGGGGCCGAGGCGATCGTGAAGGTCGAGGAGACGGAGCGACACGGCGACCAGGTAAAAATTTTCGAGGCGGCCGATGACGGCGATTTCATCCGGAAAAAGGGGGAGGCGATCCGGACGGGGGATCTGATTTTAAGGAAAGGGATCCGGATTCGTCCCGCCGACATTGCGATGATGGCGTCGATCGGACGGTCGGTGGTTCCGGTCTATCAGCAGCCGCGCGTTGCGATCCTCTCCACCGGGGACGAGCTGGCCGAGATTGATGAGCCGCGCGGGCCGAACAAGATCCTCAACAGCAACGGCTACGGCGTGGCGGCGCAGGTGATCGAGGCGGGGGGACTCCCGATCAACCTCGGCATCGCCAAAGACACGCGGGAGGATCTCGACAAAAAGCTGAGGGGGGGGCTCCACGCCGACTTTCTGATCGCCTCCGGCGGGGTCTCGATGGGCGATTACGATTTCGTCCAGGAGGTCTTGATGGAGCTGGGAGCCGAGATGAAATTCTGGAAGGTGGCGATGAAGCCGGGCCAGCCGCTCGCCTTCGGGGTGATCGGCGGAAAACCGGCCTTCGGGTTGCCGGGGAATCCGGTTTCCGCGATGGTTTCTTTCGAGCAGTTCGTCCGCCCCGCGCTCCTAATGGCCGGCGGCCGGACCGAAGTCTTCCGACCGATTATTCAAGCAACCCTTGAAGAAGAGGTCCGCAAACACCCCGGCCGCCGTCACTTCATGCGGGCAATCGTTTCCGTCCAAAACGGGGAGTACCGTGTCCGGACCACCGGCGATCAGGACTCCCACATCCTCATGTCGTTGGTAAAAGCCAACGCGCTGATGATCCTGCCCGAGGCCGGCAACATCCACAAAGCGGGTGAAAAAGTCGCCGTCCAGCTCCTGTCCGATGTGGCCGTTGCCGGAAACGAGCTAAGTGGATTAATATAGAGTCTGTTCCCAATCTCCTTGTCACCACCCTTCCCTCAGCGATCTTGAAACCCACATCAAGTCACTGATTGTTGGCGCTCGACAAACGTCTCACTGAGAGGAACCTTCATCATGACTTACAAAATAGAATTCCAGCATAAATCGGAAGGCCGCTTGAGACCCTCCGACACGAGCCAAGACCAGGAACTGATCTTTAAACAAGGAGAATTTATTCCGATCCCCAACGTCGGCGACAGCGTGACCTACTCCCATGATAACGAGCGGAGAAGTTATCGGGTCTTTAGTCGGCATTTTAGTTATTCATACACTCCCGCGGAAGGCGAACTCTGTCATATCAATATCGTTGTGATCGATCTTTCGAACGACGAGGAGGCAGGGCGGCGGAAGGGGTAAGCCAAAAAAAGGGCGCCCCAAGGCGCCCGTTTTTCCAGTCATCTATTGATCATCCCTTACCGGGGAGGCTGTTTCACAAATATCGGCCGATGATCGTCGCGATAGATCGCATAGGTAATGCCGGGGCTGATCACGTTGAGGAACATCATCCTGCCGTCGTTCGAGAAACAGGCGCCGCAGAACTCGCTCGTGTTTAGGTTGTTCCGGGCGAATTTGAAGAGATCCCCCGCATCGTCCACTCCCACGACGAATTGCTCCCCTCCGCCGGTGCAGACAAAATAGATCAACCCGTCTGCATACCACATTCCCTCGCCGCGTGAGAATAGAGCCACTCCCTTGCACTGCGCTTCAACGCGGACGGTGTCGCCGGCCGGATCGACCTCTTCGATCTCGACCCAGCTCACCGGAAGCGGCTGCCCGAGGAACGACTGAACGCCGGTACGGGTGTCGGCGCTGGTTCCGGCGGCCGGAAAGATCGTTCCATCGCAGACCACCATGGTGGATAGATTCTCCGCCTGACGAGACGGCCGCCAATCCGGACCCGCTCGTCTGAAGGGAGGCTAACGCAACGAAAATACAGCTGCCTTAAGAAGATGTTAATTTTCTGTTAAGGATGAATTTAGGATGGGAATCGAAGGGACTCGAAAGGCTTAGGATCCGTACTCGTCCTGATAATCTTCCATCGCTGCCAGGATGACCCGCTCCGCATGCTCCCGGTTGTACGCGGCATCGATGACCACATGCGACGACTCGCCGGGGACAAGCTTGTAAGTGCTGAAGTAATGCCGAAGCCGCTCTACAAGGACCCCCGGCAACTCCGAGATGTCCTTCACATCGGACCAGAGATGATCGTTCTTGATCACGGCGATGATCTTGTCGTCGGCTTCCCCGTCATCCAGCATCGGCAATCCCCCCACCACGCGGGCCTGCAAAATCACGTCGGAACGGTCGATCGGACGCTCGCTAAGGACACAGATATCCAATGGATCCCGGTCACCGATCTTGGCGTTCGGCATCAGCGCGCCGACGCGTCGGCCGCAGTAGGTGCGTGGAACGAAACCGTACAGGCTGGGAGGAAGGGCGGAGGACCGCTGAGGACGGTCTACATGCAAATAGCCCGTGGTTTTGTCCAGCTCATATTTGACCGTGTCGAAAGGGGTGATCTCAATATAGGCGTGAACCAATGAGGGAGGATTCGGACCAACTTCGAGACCATGCCAAGGATGCGGCCTCCACCGATAGAAAGGGGATGGAAAGGACATGTCGGTTCTCCAATTGTTTGGGGGATACGATTTAACCGGTATGATCCCCGGCCGGTGCTGTTTTAATCATCCGGTCATGAAGAAAAGAACGGATCATTCAATGATTACATACGATCCACTTAAAGCCGTTTTCTTAAAAAACGGACCCCATTTATAAACCAGTTAGACCTGCATGTCAATCGGTTATTCTGCGGGAGAATTCAGCAGTCCTAGGAAGGGGATGCAGAAGTGTCGTTTTCCAGATAAAGCGCGACAGCGGCGCCGGCGCTGGCGGCGCTGATCGTCTTTTTGACCGCAAAACCGCGTGCGATCAGACTCTCTTCCCGCCAGGAATTGCCGTGGACGCCGAACATGAGGTTGGCGGTCATTCCGATGCCGTTGAGGATCGCTTCGCCCATCTCTTCGCTCGCGGCAATACCGGTGATGAAGCCGATCACGAGAATGGCCAATACGACGCCGATGCTCAGCTTCCACATCTTTTTCATCATCGCCCAGACGAACCCGAAGAAGAAGGCGGGCCAGGACCAGCCTTGCTTCACCGCCTCGATCGCTCCGGACGGATGTTTGAATATCTTAAATTCCTTCATGCCGGTTGCCTTTGAACCTCACGAAATTCACGAACCTTGGTTATTACGTCTCTGTTTTTATATTTCAACTCGCCTTCGTAGTCAACAGCTAATTCCGAGAATATGAATATCGTGAGAAAGAATAGGGGAGTCGGAAGAAAAAGAAAAAGGGGACAGGCCGCCTGAGTCACCTGTCCCCCTTTCTCCGGCGGTAGATCGTCGGCTAGAACACCCTTCGGCCGGGATGGGGCGCCGGTTTGGCTGCTCCCCGGCGGACGATCTCGACCGCCTTGGCGACCTGCTCTCCATATTCCGGGTCGGCGTTACGGAAATGCGCAATGGAACGTTCGATAATCTCCTCACGGCTGACCCGTCCCAGGGTCGACGCAATCGCCTCGATCAGACGTTTCTTTGCATCCGGGCTGATCAGCCGATAAAGATCGCCCGCCTGCACGAAGTCGTTGTCTTCGGCATGGCGCGTCGCTTTTTGCGCGCCGGTCATGCCGTGCACCGCCAAAGGAGCGTCGTACCGTTCGTTGCTCTGGGCGGGGCCGTTGTCGCTGTTCGGCTCGTAGTTCTTCGCGCGTCCGCCGTTGCCGTCGAAGCGCATCGCGCCGTCGCGTCCGTAATTATTGACTTCAGCCGCGTGCGGCCGATTAACCGGGAGAGAGGTGTGGTTGATGCCGAGACGGTAGCGGTGGGTGTCGCCGTAGGCGAACAACCTTCCCTGAAGCATTTTGTCGGGGGAGGGGCCGATACCGGGGACAAAATGGCCCGGGTTGAAGGCGGCCTGTTCCACATCGGCGAAGTAATTCTCCGGATTCCGGTTCAAGACGAGCTTGCCGACCTCGATCAACGGATAGTCGGCGTAATGCCAGACCTTCGTGAGATCGAAGGGGTTGAAGCGATAGTTTGCCGCATCGGCGACCGGCATGATCTGCATCTTCAGCGTCCAAGAGGGAAACTCCCGGCGGTCGATCGCACGGAGCAGGTCGAGATGGTGATGGTCCGGATTTTCACCCGCGATCCGCGCGGCTTCCTGAGCGGTCAGGCACTGAATCCCCTGATCCGTCTTGAAGTGGTACTTGACCCAAAATGCTTCACCGTTTGCGTTCACCCATTGAAAGGTGTGCGAGCCGAAACCGTCCATGTTCCGATAGCTCGCCGGAATGCCGCGATCGCCGAAGAGCCAGGTGAACTGATGGGTCGCCTCCGGGGAGTGGGAGAAAAAGTCCCACACATTGTCCGGCTCCTGGACGTGGCTGTAAGGGTCCCGCTTCTGCGAATGGATAAAGTCGGGGAACTTGAGCGGATCGCGCAAGAAGAAAACCGGCGTGTTGTTCCCGACGAGATCGTAGTTGCCTTCTTCGGTGTAGAACTTGATCGCGAAACCGCGCGGATCGCGAACGGTGTCGGCCGAGCCAAGCTCTCCCGCTACGGTCGAGAAGCGAATGAACAGATCGGTCCGCTTGCCGACCTGATTTAAAAATTTGGCTTTCGTCCAACGGCTCACGTCCGCCGTGACCTCAAAATAGCCGAAGGCCCCTGAGCCCTTGGCATGGACGACCCGTTCGGGGATCCGCTCGCGGTCGAATCGGGCGAGCTTTTCGATTAGGTGGTGGTCTTGCAACAGGATCGGACCGTCCGGTCCGGCCGTTTGGGAGTTCTGGTTGTCGGCCACCGGCGCGCCGGCTTCAGTCGTCAGCTTCTTGGGCTCTTCGTTCATGTTCGTTCCTCCTTTGTAGGTTTATTCTAAAATTAGAATTATTCTAATATCAGAGCAAAAAAATTTACTTCTTTGTCCCTCTCAATAAAACCTGGACCCCGTTGATTTTGAATTCTTCACGTAATTTAACCGAGAGGTTGACCGATTCCGGCTCGACATCGTGCAATTGTCCGGTCTTTTCGTCGAGGAAATGGTAATGGACGTCGGTGTTACAATCATAAACCGCCGAATCGGAATGGGGGAATTTGAACTCCTGAATAATCCCGGCATCGACGAGCGTCTTCAACGTGTTATAGACGGTCGCCAGGCTCATCTTTGGAAAGTAGCGATCGGCCCATTTTTTAATCTCATCGGCGGTGGGATGATCCGCTTCACAGAGAATATAGCGGCAAATCGCAATCCGTTGGGCGGTCGGCTGAACCCCCGCGTCGATCAGCCGCTTCTCAATTTCCGGATGACTGAGTTGTTCTTTTTCTTGATGCATGCTTTTTAGAATAACTCTAATATTAAACTAAGTCAAGATTAAATTTGGAGCCATGCGCACTAGAAAAAACTTCGGGTCATGCCCGAGCATGTCCTTGTCCAAGACAACCTCCCGGACCCGCTGCTCCGCCTGGTTGGCCTGTTCGGCACACTCCTTCGCGACGGCGGGATCGTTTCTCTCGCGCGCCAGCTGCTCCATCTCCCGCAACAGCAATATCCGCTCTTCCAGGACGGCGGCGGGAAATCCGGACGGCAAACCGGAGACCAGTGTTTTCAGGGCCTGAACCCCTCCGGCGGACGCTCCGATGACAACGATGTCGCGTTGAACCATGTATCTCCTTCTTCCAAGGCGACCCAGCGGGACGGAACCGGGTGAGGATGAGACGAAAGCCTCGGAAGGTCGATTTGCGATCAAATTGTCGGCATTAAGCCGCTTCCTCCTTTTCCTCCGGCGGCTTCTCGGATTGGACTTCGATCCGCCTTCCGTTCCCCTCGGTCGCGGGAAGCGTCACGAAGAGAACCCCTTTATCGAACCGGGCCCGGACCTCCTCTTCCCGGATCGGTCCCGGAAAAACCACCGCGCGCTCGAAGCGATCAAAAGAGGACTCCTGAAAAATGCACTTCTCCGGGTCGAACCCCTCCGGCGGTTTCCGCTCGCCCCGGATGTAAAGTTGGTTATTCAGGACAGCAATGGAGACATCTTCAGAACGGACTCCCGGGAGCTCCACCCGGACGACCCAGTGTCCGTCATGTGTGTAAAGATCGACCGAAGGAACCCACTCGCCCGGCTGATAACCGGTGCCGAAGGCCCGCTCACCGAAGGTTTTTCGGAAGATCACATTCAACGATCGGATGAGATCGGCCATTTCTTCAAATGACCGCCATCGGGAGGCATCCCCAGCCATGCGCCTCACCTCCTTTATTCAAGATTGTGCTTGTTTCGGTTTTTTATCGTGTCCAACCGCTTTCTCACATCAACACGAAAGAACCCGTTCACCTCCATATCTGTTGGGACTATGCCGCTTTCGGCGTTTCCTCCGGGGGCTCTTCGGATTGAATCTCGATTCTTTTTCCCTTCTCTTCCGTCGCGGGAAAGGTGATGGAGAGGATCCCTTGCCGGTAACCGGCCTTGATCTGGTCTTCCGGAACGGGAGCAGGAAGGCTGATGATTCTCTCGAAGGAACCGGTGGAACACTCGTGAAGAATGCAATATTCAGATTTTAAGGCCTCCGAAAGCTTTCTCTCCCCCCGGATAATCAATCGATCATCGACCACCGAGACGAAAACGTCATTCGAATTCACCCCCGGCAGCTCGACCCGGACGACCCAGCGGCCGTCCTCTCTGTAGAGATCGGCCGGCGGCGTCCAGACTGTTTCTTGATCGGTGTGGAGCCCGGCTCCCGAGGAGCGTTGCCCAAAAATCATCTTGAAAAGATCATAGAATTGGCGCTTCAGCTTGAAGGGACGCTGATTGGAGCGATCTTTCCTCATCGACACCTCCTTTGTTTCTTTCTAGACCCATTTATTTTATTATGAGCGTATTCATTCAACACGGTCAAGGTCGGCGTCGACGACGAGATGGGTGGGGGATTTAATTTACAAGCTAAAATGCAGCGGCGGAACCAGACGAAGAAGATCCTGAAGCAGACCGAGCCCTGGCTCTTCCGTTAATAAGCTCTTATTGTTTTTAGGTTAGTGCCGGATATTCAAAAAAAGATAGGTTCCGATTCCGATAAAAAGGAGATTGGCGCCCCAGGCGGAGAGCCAGGGGGAAAGGGCGTTCACGTGACCGAGCGAGATCGTGACTGAAAAAACGAGATAATAAAACAGCCCCAGAGAAAGGCTGATCGCCCCCCCCCGGGCCGCCCCCGCGCTCCTCCGGTCATGGAGCGCAAAGGGAATCCCCACGAGGACCATCATGAAATTGATGAAAGGAAAAGCCTGCCGGCCGAGAAGATCGACGCGGTACCGCGTCGCGTCGAATCCATCCCGGGAGAGCTGATCGATATACGCTTCAAGCTGCTCATAGGTCATCTCCTCGGGCTGGGCGACCACTTTCTTGAAATCTTCAGGCGCCTTGTTGATCGGAATGATTTCTTCATCAAACCGTTTGATTTGAACGGTTCCGTCCCGCTGAAACCGGCGGCGGATTCCTTCAGAGAGGACCCAGCTCCCATCCCGGTATGTTAGCGCTTCGGCCTCGATCGTCTCCGGTAAGGAGAAATCGCTCCCGAGAGAATAGATCTTGATCCCGTGCATCTTCCGCCGGTTCGGTTCCGCGAGCTCGATATTGAAGAGGGTGCGGCTGTCGAGGCGGAGCCAGAACTTGTTTTGAACCAACTTTCCTTCCGCATTTCTCTTATCGATCCGGACCTCTTGAATCGTTTTTGCTTTTTTAAACGTCGTTGGGACCACCGTGCCGTTGAGAAAAAAAAGAACGCCGCTGAAAAGGGCGCCGAAGAGAAGGAGGGGAGCGGTCAGCTTGAGAAGGCTGACCCCCGAACTTTTGAATGCAATGATCTCATTATTTCGCGACAACATTCCCAAGGTGAGAAAGGTAGCGATCAGAACGGCGAGCGGGGAGATATCAAAAATGATTCTCGGGAGCTTGTAGAGGAAATATTGAACGACCAGCAGAAAGTCAGCGTCGCGCTGGGAAAACTTTCGAATCTTTTCCAGAAACTCGATCGTCAAATAGACGAGGGAGAGGACCGCCAGCGTGACCGAAAAGAATTTCAGGTACTCTTTCAGAAGATATCGTGAAATGATCGACACGGCTAGGGCCTCTTGTTGCTAAGTTGAAGGAATCGGGGGTAAGACTCCCGCGCCATGACCCTCATCAGATAAAGGGTCAGGGGGATGAGCGCAAAATGGGGAACCCAGACCGCCAGAAAGGGGGCGGCAAGTTGGATCGTGATCAAGTAGTCTCCCAATGTGTTGAGCAAATAATAAAGGGTGATCAACCCGATTCCGACCGTGAAACCTCCCAGACGGCCGGTTCTTCCCGAGATGATGCCGAGCGGAACGCCGACCACACCGAAGACGAGGGAGGCGAGCGAAAAGGAAAAGTTTTTATAAAATTCGGACAAGAGGCGCAAGGCGCGGATATCCGTTCCGCCGGAGGCCTCCACGCTTTTCTTAATCTCCTGATAAGTGGGCGTCTCCAAATTCGTATTTCCTCCTTGAAGGACCGCCTCCAAATCCAACCTCAAATCATACGTGGCAAAGACCACATGCTGATAATCGGACCCGTCTTTCCCTTGTGCGTGAAGACTTCCCTCCAGGAGATGAAACGCGATGGTGCCGGTGCCGGGATCGTTCAAGAGAATTCCCTTCTTGGCGACAATGACCTTGGGAGCGTTCTGATCTCTCACATCGTAAATGAAGACCCCTTCCATCTCCGTGAAGGTCGGCATCGACTCAACGTAGATCATAATATCCGAAAACGTCCCGTTGAATTTCCCCTCCTCGATTCCGACGCTGGCCCGCTTCTTCAGAATCTTCATTCCCAGCGATTTCAAAGAACCCCCTCCCCAGGGCTGGGCAATCATCCCCATAAACAGGGTGATGAGGGCCGCCGCGACCGAAAAGAAAAGGACCGGACGGAGGTAACGATAAAATCCGACGCCGGCCGATTTCAAAGCGGTAATTTCGTTATCATTTGAGAGCCGGTTAAAGGTCATGACGGAAGCCATCAGGACGGCCATCGGAATGGTCAGAAGGAAGAAAGAGGGGAGAAGGGTAAGAAAGATCTGTCCCACGCTGAGAAGATCGACCCCCTTGTCGATGACAAGCTCCATCAACCGCAAGAGTTGATGGATGAGAATTAAAAATGTTAGTATAAAAATGCCGAAAAAAAAAGGGATCAGTAGCTCTTTGAGAATGTAGCGATCGAGAATCCGAATCATGATGTGACACTATACATGGGAAGTGATCCAATTGTAAATATGGATCATTTCAAATTAGAAGGCAGCAAGGAGAGCGTTTCGGAAACCCGCCCACTTCGACCGGGAAGATCTACGGCACCTCGGCGTGGCCGGATGAAACGCACGCTATGCTGATTTGCGAAAGGGGAAATAAAATGAAGAACTGGATCAGATTAGCCGCTGTTTTGCTCATCGCAACCGGTTTGTCCGCCTGCTATGAGCGTCCTCAAGAAGAACAAGGTCCGCAAACACCCGCTGAAACACCTTCACCCGCGACACCCCCTGAAACACCTCCTCCCGGAGAGCCCGGCGGGACGCCTGAACAGCCCCCTCCGGCATCACCGTAAAAGGCGCCGGGCGCAGCTCGGTGATTGCATTCAAACAAAAAGCCTGCTGGTCGAGTCTGGATATAAACCAGCAGGCTTTTTGTTTGGTTTTCTTGACACATCGGGGGTTCTATGATATCTCCTAATACGAGTACATAGAGGGGATATCTTTGTCTTCAGATAAGAGTTCGATCATCGAAAAAGCCCAAAAACTCGCGGCAAAAGGGCAGATCGATAAGGCCATTGAAGAGTGGCAAAAGCTCATCGCTGAAACCCCCAATGACGGAAATATCTATAATACCATAGGTGATCTCCATTTAAAGGCAAATCATACCAAAGAGGCCATTGCGGCCTACCTGAAGGCCGCCGATGCATTTCGAGGGGCCGGCTTCGAGTTAAAAAGCATTGCGGTTTTCAAAAAGATCGTCAAAATCGATCCGACCCGCATGGATGTTTATGAAAAACTGGCCGATGTTCACGCGGAACGCGGGTTGGTTGCCAATGCCGCGGAGGACTATCTAAAGGTCGCGAAGCACTATGCAAAGGAGGGGGATATGCAATCCTCCATTGCAGTTTATCGAAAGCTCGCGAATCTCGACCCGAAGAACTTCGCGGTCCGGCAAAAACTCGCGGAGATTTGTCAGAAGTGGGGCCTCGCGAAAGAGGCCATCGAAGAATACAGCAAAGTCTTGTCGATCTTTAAGGATCGTCAGATGACTTCCGAGGCGCAAGAAGTCATCGACAAGGTGATGAAGATCGATCCCGCCTTTACGGGGACGACCTCGTCCGTCGACGAGAATGTTTCAGCCGAGAAAAGCCCGGCCTCCATCCCTCCCCCTATCGCAGAAGCGCCTCCTCCTCAGGAAGAGGTCTCTTCACAAGAAGTATCCCTTCCTCAGGAAGCGTCTTCTCCTCCGAGCCCGTCCGAACCGATTATCCCCCCTGCCGTCGAGCCGGCGCCGGAAGAAGCCCCCCCGCTGTCGATCAGGATGGAAAAAGCGTTTCAGGATGGAGACTGGTCCGCGGCGGAGCCCCTTGTCGAAGAAGTTCAAGATCAACCGGCGGAAGCTTTTGCGTATTTATCAAAGTGGGTTGATTTTTTTCTTGAAAGGGATTCGTCTCCCAAGGCGTTCTCGATTCTTCAGAAGGCGGTTTCTCTCGCCGAATCCCATCAGCTCTTCTCCGAGGGCCGGTCGCTCATCCAGCGTTACCTTGCGGCGAATCCGGAACAAGTATCGGCCCACCAGCTCCTTGGAGAGTCTTTCGAGAGGTCCGGAGAGGAAGGAGAGGCCATCCAGTGTTATTCAAAAATCATTTCTCTTCTCCATCAGCAACGATCGATGACCGATGCACAAGCCTATTATGAGGAGATTCAATCACGCCTCCCCGGGATTTCCGAGGACGCGCATTGTCGCCGGCTCTTTGAACCGGAAGAAGCAGCAGCGGAAGAAGCAGCGATAGAAGAGTTGCCGCTTGAGTCGCTGGAGGAACCGCTTCAAGCGGAGGCAGCGGCTCCGGTGATCGAAGAAGCGCTGCCCGAACTCGAACCGGCCGCCGAAGAGTTGCCGGAACCGATGGATATCAATGAAGTAAGCCAGGCCCCCGCCGAATCGGTCTCGGCTGAAAGCGGGTCTGCAGAAACGCCTGAGAGCCCCGTGGAGGAGGTTTCCGAAGCGACGTTTCAGGGACACTTGACGGAGGCCGAAGTCTATATCAAATATGGACTCAACAGTAAAGCGATTGAACAATTGACGCTTCTCCGGAAGCTCGCGCCGTCGAGGGAAGAACCTCACCTTCAATTAAAAGAGCTCTATTTAAAAGAGGGGATGCGAGAGGAGGCGGTGCAAGAATGTCTTTTTCTCTCGGAACTCTACGGGAAAATCGACGCGGAGGATAAAAGAACCGCCGTCTTGGAGGAAATGAGAGCCCTCGATCCCGAAGGACAATACCGGCAGGAGGCCGTCCCTGAGATCGCCGACGAAGGATCGGCGCCCGCGATCGAGGCTCTCGACATGCCCGCGGCGCCGACGGAAGGGATCGGTGAGCTTTCGCAAGAAGTCGAGCCGCTCTCGGTCTTAGAGGAGGGGGATTCCTCTTCCCAAGAAGAACTTCTTCAAGAACCGGATGAAGTTAAAATAAAACTAACACAAGCGGAAGAATACATACAGGAGGGAAAAAAGGAAGCGGCGAAATCACTTTTGTGGGAAATATTGAAAAGAGATTCCGGGTGCGCCGAAGCACGTTTGATGCTGTTGAATCTCCAGGCGAAAGAAAAAGAAAAAAAGAAAGTGTCCTCTGATGTAGAACGTGAAGTCGTAACCGATCCGCCGCCGACAGGGGAAGAAATTTCTTTTGAGGGACTCTCAGAGCTTGAGGAAAGTCTGGACGGCCTCCTTTCAGATGAAGGGGGGGAGGACTCTTCGGAAAGTGAACAAATCTCGGAAGAAATCTCATCCGAGAAGGCTGAAGAGCCGGCGAGAGAGGAATATATCGATCTGAAATCTATTTTTGGAGAGGAACTGAATACGGAAGCCGACGATTCATTCGATATCAGTATCCCCGGCTTGGAAGACAGCATCAATGATTTAAAAGCAAATATTCAAAGAGGACACGATGAACAAGAGTACGAGACCCACTATAATCTCGGCATCGCCTATAAAGAAATGGGCCTGATTCCGGAGGCGATCAAGGAGTTCGAGCTTGCATTCCAGGGGAACCTTCGTTTTCAAGACGCGTCGAGCATGTTGGCGAGCTGCTATAAAGAGAACGGAATGATCGATAACGCCGTGGAGATCATCCAAAATGCGTTGGAAGATCCGAGATGCAAAAATGAGAATGTCACCGCCCTGAAATACGAGCTGGCGATGCTCTATGAGATTCAAGGCGTCCTGGACCAAGCGAAAGTCCTTTACGAGCAGATCTATCTTCTTGACCCGACGTTCAGAGATGTTGCGGCAAAAAAGACAATCAAGGCGGAGCGACAAGAAGACACAACCAATCCGACGGTATCCTCGATCTCGGAGCCGGCCAAAAAACCAAAGCGGCAGGATTCCAAAAAGAAGGATAGAATTTCTTATCTGTAAGAATCGATAATAACCGATGAGTTATCTTGAATTTTATAATTTAAAGGAACAGCCTTTCTCGATTTCTGTTGATAATCGATTTTACTTCAACAGCAATCAGCACGCGCATGCATTGGTTAAGCTTCGATATGCGGCTGAAGAGAGGAAGGGGCTCGCCGTTCTGGTCGGAGGGGTCGGAACCGGCAAAACAACGCTGGCGCGCCGGATGCTCGATGAGCTTGAAGAATCCACGTTCGAATCGGCATTGCTTGTCGTGATTCATACCTCCATCACCTCGGAATGGCTTCTGAGAAAAATCGCCGTTCAATTGGGGGTGCAAAACCCGTTAGACGACAAGACCGAGCTGTTGAGCCAGCTTTACAATCGCCTGGTAGAGATCTATGATTCAGGGAAAAAAGCGGTTGTCCTCATCGATGAGGCGCAGATGCTCCAGCGCCGGGAGGTGATGGAAGAGTTCAGAGGAATCCTGAATATTGAGCTCGATGGACAAAAACTGATTACCTTTATTTTTTTCGGGCTGACCGATCTGGATACCTATCTGGCATTGGATAAACCGCTTCAGCAACGGATCGCGGTCCGTTATGAATTGGAATCCTTTACGGAGAAAACAACGGAAGAGTATATTCGGTACCGTCTTGAAGTCGCCGGCGCGAAGAGGGAGCTCTTCACGAAGGGGTCATTAACGACCATCCACCGGTTCTCGGAAGGGATCCCTCGATTGATCAACAGCATTTGCGACAATGCCCTTCTGGAAGGATATCTCCGAAAGAAAGATCGAATCGACGAGGAGATGATTAAGGAAGTGATTTCCGATCTCAAACTCGTCGGAACGGGAAAAGACCCTGTCTAAAAAGGACGTTAGAACAACCCGCCTTTTTTAGGAAACGACATTTACCGGTCCTGATCCACAGTAATCACCGGAACCGCCACACAAACAATTTAAACCTCTCATGATGAAAGGTGTAAGAAAATGCGCGTCCCCTTGCTTGATTTAGTCGCACAGTATCATACCATCCGACCGGATATTCAGAAAGCGGTTCAGGAGGTTTTTGAAAGTCAGCAATTTATCCTCGGCCCATCCGTCACAAAACTTGAAGAGGAGATTGCGGCGCATTGCCAAGTCCGGCACGCGATCGGCGTCGCCTCCGGATCGGACGCCCTCTTGCTGGCCCTGATGGCGCTGGGCGTGGGGCCCGGTGATGAGGTGATCACCTCCCCTTATACATTTTTTGCCACCGCCGGCTCGATTGCCCGGCTCCAGGCCAAGCCCGTTTTTGTCGATATCGATCCAAAAACTTATAATATCGATCCTTCCTTGATCGAAGGGAAAATCACCCCTCGGACCAAGGCGATCATTCCCGTTCATCTTTACGGCCAATGCGCCGAGATGGATCCGATTCTAGAGATCGCAGAACGGAGGCATATTCCGATTGTTGAGGATGCGGCCCAGTCGATCGGGGCGACTTATAAAGGACGGCAGGCCGGCTCGATGGGCGCGTTCGGCTGCCTCTCCTTTTTTCCGTCAAAAAACCTCGGCGGGGCGGGGGACGGCGGGATGATCCTGACCCAAGACGGGCACTTTGCCGAAAAGATCAAAATTCTCAGAGTCCATGGTAGCCAGCCGAAATATTACCACCAGGTCATCGGCTGCAACAGCCGCCTCGATTCGCTCCAGGCGGTGGTTCTCTCGGTGAAGCTCCGCCACCTTGAAGGGTGGAGCCAGAAGCGGCGCGAAAATGCCGAATTCTACAATAAACACCTCGGATCCCTGGACAAGGTGGTTGTCCCCCATGTTGAATCTCATAACAAATCAATTTATAATCAATATGTTATTCGAGTATCCCAGCGGGATCAGCTTTTAAACTATCTGAAAGAGAAGGGAATCGGGACGGAAATCTATTATCCTGTGCCGCTTCATCTACAGGCCTGCTTTAAGTATCTAGGACATTCGGAGGGAGATTTTCCCGAATCGGAGCGGGCCGCGCGCGAAACCATTGCGCTCCCCATTTATCCGGAACTGACAATGGATCAAAAAATCTATGTGGTCGATCAGATCAAGCGGCTTTTATTGTCTTGACTTGACTGGTTGAGCTCTCTATAATGGTAAAAATTTTTTTGTCCAGCGGGGAATAATTGTATCATGTTGGAAAATTTAACAAAACGGCTCGACTCCGTTCTCAAAAACGTGCGCGGAAAAGGGCTCTTGACCGAAGAGAATATTGACGAAGCGTTGAAGGAAGTCCGGCTTGCTTTATTGGAAGCGGACGTTCACTTCAAGATCGTTAAAACATTCAACGAATCGGTCCGCGCAAAGGCAGTCGGAAAAGAGGTTTTGGAGAGTCTCTCCCCCGGACAACAGGTCGTGAAGGTCGTCTGGGAAGAACTGGCCAAACTAATGGGAGAAAAGGGGGTCGGGATCTCCCTGGCCGCTCAACCGCCGACCCTGATCATGCTGGTCGGCTTGCAGGGTTCCGGAAAAACAACCACGGCCGGAAAGCTGGCCCGGCTTTATAAGCGACAAGGGAAACGGGTCCTTCTCGTTGCGGCTGACCTTCAGCGTCCGGCGGCGGTAGATCAGCTTCAGATTTTGGGGAAAAATATTGACGTGCCGGTTGCGGCTCCCCAATCCGAAAAAGACCCGGTCGATGTCATCACGAGAGCCGTTGCGCAAGGAAACGAGCAGGGTTTTGACCTGGTGATCATCGATACGGCCGGCCGGCTCCAGGTGGATGAACCGCTCATGGAGGAATTGGTCCGGATCAAATCCAAAGTACTCCCGAATGAAATCCTCTTCATCGCCGACGCGATGACCGGACAAAACGCGGTCAACGTCGCAGATGCCTTTCATAAGCGGCTCGGTCTCACCGGAATTATTCTGACCAAGACGGAGGGGGACGCCAGAGGGGGGGCGATTTTGTCGATGCGCTCCGCCACGGGCGCCCCGGTTAAATTTATCGGAACCGGGGAGAAGCTGGATGCGTTCGAGCCGTTTCATCCGGATCGGATGGCTTCCCGAATCCTCGGCATGGGGGACGTTCTCTCTCTGATCGAACTCGCAGAGCAGAACTACTCGAGAGAACAAGCGGAAGTCCTTCAGGAAAAGCTTCGCTCTCAGCAGTTCACATTGGAAGACTTCCGTCAACAGATGAAACAGATCAAAAAACTAGGAAGCCTTGAAAAAATCCTGGAGATGATTCCGGGAATGCAAAGCGTGAAGGACCTCCCTGATCAAGGGCAGATCGATAAAGAAATGCGTCACATCGAGGCGATCATTTCCTCCATGACCCCTCGTGAACGCGATGATCCCGGCACCATCAACGGAAGCAAGAGAAAACGAATTGCGAAGGGGAGCGGAACCTCCGTCCAGGAAGTCAACCGACTTTTAAAGCAGTTCTATGAAGCGAAGAAAATGATGAAACGTTTTTCCGGCGGTAAAGGGGGTAAAAAGGGGTTGGGGCAAATGCTGGCGCGATTCAAGTAAACGTCAGCCCTGCAGGCTGGTGAAATCGTTTTAGCGATTTTTTAAACAACGAGGCGAGAATGGCCTCACACAATAAAGGGGCGATACGTGGCAGTTAAGATCAGATTAACCCGGATGGGGCGACATAAACGGCCTTTCTATCGGATTATTGTTGCGGACTCTCAATCTCCAAGAGACGGACGATTTATCGAAATTTTAGGAACCTATGATCCCTTGGCCGACAAAGAAGGGGTGAACATCAAAGAAGAAAAAGCGATTGGATGGCTAAAAAAAGGGGCCGAGGTTTCCGAGACGGTCAGAACCCTTTTTACAAAAGCGCAGTTATTTAAAAAAGCGAAAGAGCCGAAAGCGAGTTAGATCGCGGGTTGTGTAATGTCGCGCGCCGAGGAGTCGTTCCCGGCGCAGATTCCTGTGTCGCCTGTGAATGCAAATGGAGGTAGCGTCGATGAAAGAGTTGATCGAGTACATCGCAAAGTCGCTTGTTGATCGACCTGAGAATGTGGTTGTTAGAGAGACCGAAGGGGAAAAAACGACGATTATTGAGTTGCGCGTTGCCCAAGAAGATTTGGGCAAGGTCATCGGCAAACAAGGCAGAACAGCGAGAGCCATGAGGACGATTCTCAATGCGGCGGGGACCAAGGTGGGCAAACGCTGTGTTCTTGAGATCCTGGAATAACATGTCTGAAAATGTCGATTACGATAGGAACCATACTGAAATCGGTCGGTCTTCAGGGGGAGTTGAAGGTCTCCCCGCTGACCCACTTTCCTCGGCGTTTTAATCAGCTTCGGGATATCACGATTCAGACGAAGGAGGGCCAATCGCAAACATATCGCATCGAGCAGGTACGGTACGCGTCTCCTTTCATCTACCTTAAATTGGCCGGCCTCTCTTCTCTGGAAGAGGCCCAACCCCTGGCGGGGGGATCGATCCTCATTCCCGAGGAAGATCGCATGCCGCTTCCGGAAGGGAGTTATTACCATTTTGAAATCGAAGGTCTCGATGTCTATCTGGAGAACGGAACCCGGCTCGGAAAGATCGCGTCTATCATGGAAACCGGCAGCAACGACATTTATGTCGTAAAAGCGGAAGGGAAGGAGTTTCTGATCCCTGCTCTTTCTTCCGTCGTAAAAGAAATCAATTTACCAGAAAGGCGGATGACGATCCGCCCCATGCAAGGATTGCTAGAACTTTGATGAAGTGTGATATAATAACGCTTTTTCCCGGGATGGTCGCTCCGGCATTACACGAGAGCATCTTGAAGCGGGCGCAAGAGCGCCGTTTTCTGGAAATCGGCGTCCATCGACTGCGCGACTATGCGACGGATAAACATCAGACGACCGATGATGTTCCCTACGGCGGCGGCCCGGGGATGGTTCTTAAACCGGAGCCGATTTTCGCCGTTGTGGAAAAAATTCACCGGGAACAGGGGGAGACGCGAATCATCATGCCTTCTCCCCAAGGCAAACGGTTCGATCAGAAAATGGCCTCTGCATTCTCAAAAGAAGAGCGGCGGCTTGTTTTTATCTGCGGGCATTATGAAGGGATTGATGCCCGGGTAAAAGAGGGAATGCCGGTCGAAGAAGTCTCGATCGGCGACTATATCCTCACCGGGGGAGAATTGGCCGCGTTGGTGATGATCGACGCGGCTGCGAGATTAATCCCGGGGGTCTTGGGGGAGCCCGCTTCCCTCGAAGAGGAATCCTTTGCATCTTCTCTTCTAGAATATCCTCAGTATACGCGTCCAGTGGAGTTTCGTGGGCTTCGGGTTCCGGACATCCTTCTCTCCGGGAATCACAAGTCGATCCGAACCTGGCGGAAACAGCAAGCCCTTCTCAATACCCTTCGGAAACGGCCTGACTTGTTGGCAGACGCCTCTTTAACCGAAGATGAAAAGGAATGGGTCGATCGGCAGTGCGACACGGTTAAATCTCACTCTTGAATTGAAAAAAGGAGATCAACTTCAATGAATCGGTTAGAGCGGTTGGAAAGAGGACTTTTAAAGCAGTCGGTCCCGGACGTTAAAATCGGGGCGACCGTAAGAGTTCATGTCAAGATTGTCGAGGGCGAAAAAGAACGTATTCAGGTCTACGAGGGGGTGGTCATCAGAAAGAAGGGAACGCGTAACCGTGAGACCTTCACCGTCCGGAAGGTATCGTACGGTGTGGGGGTTGAAAGGATCTTTCCGGTCCACTCTCCCTATATCACTCAGATCGATGTCGTTCGCGAGGGAAAGGTGAACCGGGCGAAACTCTACTACCTGAGAGAAAGAACAGGGCAAGCCGCCCGTATCAGTGAGCGGGAAAGATCGTATCCATCGGAACCGAAGACGACCTCCCCCGTCGAAGAGCCGCAGCCCGTGAAGGTGGAATCTTAATTTGCCCTGAGCGGTTTCCCGATCTTTAGTGGACCGACCGCTTCCTTCGATGAGGAGGAAGCGGTTCGCTGAAAGTGAAGAAACGCTCTCTCACCTACTTTACGATCCGTCGGTCACACCATCTTCGGCAAGATCTCGATCTCACTCCTTGGGTTGGTTTCGACGCATGACGCCTCTCAAAACGGAAGAAGCGCATCGCCTGTTTGGAATGACTCTCTTCGAGAGGTCGCTCTCTTCCTACGGCTATCAAATGGTTTGCGGCATCGATGAGGCGGGACGGGGCCCCCTGGCGGGGCCGGTCGTCGCCGCGGCGGTGATTTTACCCTCGGGATACACCGCCGACGGGATACGCGATTCAAAACTGCTGACGGAAAAACAGCGCGAGACGCTTTATGATAAAATCTCCCTGGAGGCGGTTGCCGTCGGGATCGGCGTCGTCGACCACACCACCATCGATGAGATCAATATTTTGCAAGCGACCTATTTGGCGATGGAATCGAGCATACGAAATCTCTCCGTTCAACCGGACCACCTCCTCATCGACGCCCTGACCCTTCCCCGGATCGATCTTCCACAGAAGGGCATTATTCGCGGCGACAACCTCTCCATCACGATCGCGGCCGCATCGATTATCGCCAAGGTCACGCGGGACCGTCTCATGACGGAATACCATCGGGACTTTCCGGAGTACAATTTTCTCTCCCATAAGGGGTATGGGACGGAAGAACATCTTCGGAATTTAAGGACGTTCGGACCTTGTCGAATTCATCGGAAGACATTTCGAGGCGTTCTCCCGTGACGGGGGCGGAAGGGGAGAAGATCGCGGCGGAATTTTTGCGAAAGCGGGGCTATCGGATTCTGGAGCGGAACTTCAGAAACGTTTTAGGGGAAATCGACATCATTGCGCTCGACGGAAAAATTCTGGTCTTCGTCGAGGTCAAAGCCCGCTCCGGAGACCGCTTCGGCGCGCCGCAATTCGCCGTGGACGCGAGAAAACAGGCCAAGATGAGTCGTGTCGCCCTCGCTTATCTCAGCCGAAAGAAAATCGCTCCGTCTGAATGCCGATTCGATGTCGTGGGGATTATCCGCAGGCCGAACGGAGCGACCTCGATCGAACATTTAAAAGACGCCTTTGAAGGACAGGAAACGGGAAGAGGATGTTAAGCGGAATCAATACCGATATTCAGTTCAAGGGCGAAGTGTACCATGTTCAAACGGAAGACGGGGGAACCAACAACCCGATTATCACGACGTTGCTTTTTAAAGGGGGGGCGATCTTTTCATCCAAAAAAACGAACTATGCAGAAATCCTTCAATCTCCTTCTTATCAAGAGGTGGTCAAGGAACTCATGAAAGAGCAGCACAAAAGTATGGTCCGAGATTTGACCGCCGGCAAATTTCAGACACCGGCCCGAAAAGAGTTCCGGGATGATCGGACGGCGCCGGACGTAAAGGCGCCGTCACCGGCGCCCGTTCCGCCGCAAAAGGTAAGCCAAAAGAAAAGTTTGGATGATCTGATTCTCGACTATCTCTCTGAAAAGGAAAAAGACGCCGATTAAGCTCCAAATTCATTTGGATAATTCTTCCTTCTTCTATTTCTTTATCACGACCGACTGTTTCGCTCCGCACGCGGATACCACGACAAATCAACTGCGAACCACGACCAGTGACGCTCGTTTCTTTCGGATCGTTATAAAAAGGCTGGCAAACGATGATCCAGATGTTTCACGTTTATAAATATTACGGTAAAGATCACGTCGCTTTGGACGATATTAATTTGAAGATTGATAAGGGGGAATTTGTTTTTCTGGTCGGTTCGAGCGGCGCCGGAAAGTCGACCCTCCTCAAGCTGATGATCTGTGAAGAAAGAGCGGAACAGGGACAAATTCTCATTGGAGGAAAAAATATCTCTCGGCTGAAAGAAACCCAGGTTCCGTTTCTCCGTCGCAACATCGGATTCGTCTTTCAGGACTTTAAACTGATCCGTCGCAAGACCGTTTATGAGAACATCGCGCTTCCGTTGGAAATCGTCGGGGCTCCCGGCGGAGAAATCCGAAAACGGGTTCACGAGGTTTTAAAGATGGTTCAACTGGAACATCGCCGGAACCAGTTTCCTCAATTCCTCTCCGGAGGGGAACAGCAACGGGTCGCGATCGCCCGGGCGTTGATCAACCGTCCCTCTCTTTTGTTGGCGGATGAGCCGACCGGCAACCTGGATGAATTCCTTTCGGTTGAAATTATGGATCTGCTCAAAAATATTCACATCAGCGGAACCACCGTGATCGTGGCGACACACAATCAGCATCTGATGACAAAAATGGGGAAGCGGACGATTGTCCTACAAAAGGGGAAAATTTACTCGGACGGGGCCTCGGCATGAGGAAAACCTTCTATTTTCTTAGAACGGCCGTTGAAAACCTGCAGATCAATCGAATGATGGCCTTCTTTTCCTTTCTCTCACTGAGTCTCACGTTGACACTATTTGGTGTTTTTCTGCTTTTCTATTATAATGTGCAGAATCTGCTTCGATCGATGCAGGAGGATGTTCAGTTCAGCATTTACCTCTCGGATGGAACGGCTGAAGAAGAAGTCCGCTCGATCAAAGAACGATTATCGAGCGATGACCGCATCTCCTCCGTGACATATATTTCCAAAGAGGAGGCGCTCGCGATTTTTAAAAAAGAATTTCATGACGAATCATTGTTGAACAGCCTGGGAGGAAATCCGCTGCCGGCTTCGTTTGAGGTCAAAGTCAAAGGGGAGTATCAAGATCCGCGACAGCTTTCGGTGATGGTCGATCGTTTCAAACGGCTCCCGGGCGTAGAAGAAATCGCATACGGATCGGAGTGGCTCCAGAACCTTGACGCATTTCTAATCCTATTGAAGAAAGTCGGAATCGGCGTGGGGGGATTGTTGTCGGTCGCAATCGTAACCATTATCGCGAATACGGTCCGTCTGCACTTTTATAGCCGGAGAGATGAAATCGAGGTGATGAATTTAATCGGGGCGACGCACAGCTTCATCAAGATCCCCTTCTTCATTGAAGGTTCTCTCATCGGTTTGATCAGCGGCTGGATCTCCGTGTTGATGCTCTTCGCTCTCTTTCATTTTTCCCAGCCTCATCTGCAATCGATCGGAGGGATGATCGGAGGCTTTCTCAATCCGCTCTTTCTACCCGCCCCGTTTCTTTTCGGCATTACAGTCGGTGGGGGGGTGCTTGGCGGGGTAGCCGGCTTTCTTTCGCTGTCCGTCTTATTGAAGGCGCGTTTTCCGACCGATGGAAAAAAGCAGACTTAAAAGATTTGGACTCTGTCTCGTGATCTTTTCTATGATCGCGATAGAACGGATCCCCGCCGCGGCTGCGGAGAAGGCCCCCTCGCTGAACGAGAAAATAAAACGCGAGAAAAAGGAGCTCGAAAAATTAAGAGAAGAGATCGAGGAAAAAAGAGACAAGAGCATCACCATCAAGAAACGGGAGGGCTCCGTTCTCTCACAGCTGGAGGAGATGGATCGCCGGCTGCGGGTTCTCCAAAAAGAGGCCGGCCTGATCGAATTAAAGACGCGTGAAAAAGATATCGAAATGGAGGAGCTCTCTACGGTGATCGACGGGCTGAACAAAGAGATACGGGAAAAGAGGGGCGCCATCTCAAAACGGCTTCGGACCCTTTATCAAGAAAGACAGACCGGCTCCCTTAAAATATTGTCCGCCGCGCGAGATTATCCCGACTTCATGAGACGGCTGCATTATTTGAAAACGATCGCCCGCAAAGAAGGTGAAATACTGTCTCAATTCAAGGAAAAGCAGAACGAATTGGAAGGGAAAAACCATCAGGTGGGGATGGTGAAGGAACAACTCGTTCAGGAAAAAGAGACGCTGGCCCGTAAGCTGGCCGAGATTCGGTCCGAAAAGAGGAAAAAGGATCAGCTGCTGACGCGGGTCCGTAACGAAAAGGTATTTTATGAAAGGGCTCTCGCCGAGTTGGACGAGTCTTCTATGCAGCTTCAATTGATGATCAAGAAGCTGGAGGAACAAAAGAGCCGTCTGCGTCAGCCCGCTTCCGGTAAATTCTCAAAGGAGAAAGGGCGTCTGACCTGGCCGAGCGACGGCCAGATCGTCTCTTTGTTCGGACGACAAAAACATCCTAAATTTGATACCTTTATCTACAAAAAAGGGATCGAGATCGAGCCGTCGAGAGGTGATACGGTCCGCGCGGTTTACGATGGAACGATTATTTTCGCGAATTGGTTTAAAGGGTATGGAATGGTCATCATCATCGACCATGGCGAGAATTATTATTCGCTTTATGCGCATCTCGCGAAGTTGTTGGTTTCGGTCGGCGACAAAGTAGGACGGAGCAAGCCGATCGGACAGATTGGAGAGACAGGGCTTTCCCAGGGAAGCAGTCTTTATTTTGAAATCAGACATCAAGGGGAGCCGCTCGATCCTTTGACCTGGCTCCAGAAGAAGCGATGACCCGGAACCAACCGGTTCTATCAGCAAGGAGGAATAATATAATGACATTCAGCAAACGGGCACGGATCACCTTTTTGGCGATGATCATACTCTCCATTTTTAGTATGAGCATCTTTGTGGAAAGGGATCTCGAAGGGAAGGTTTCGTCTGAATCGGACAGCTACGAGGACCTGAAGCTCTTTTCAGAGGTTCTCTCCACGCTTCAGAGAAATTATGTCGAGCCGGTGAAGAGTAAAGAGTTGATGTACGGCGCCGTCAAAGGAATGTTGAACACCCTGGATGCCCACTCCGCTTTTATGCCGCCTGAAGTATACAGAGAGATGCAGGTCGATACAAAAGGGGAGTTCGGCGGGTTGGGACTTCAAATCGGGACGAAGGAAAACAGGTTAGTCGTGATCGCCCCCATCGAGGGAACCCCCGCAGAGTTGGCTGGAGTAAAAGCAGGAGATATCATCCTCAAAGTCGATGATAAGGTCTTGACGAAAGAGACCAGCCTGATGGACGCTGTCAATAAAATGCGGGGAGAGAAGGGGACGAAGGTCATCCTGACCATCCAGCGAGACCAAGTTCCAAACCCGCTGGTTTTTGAACTCGTCCGAGATATCATCCGCATTCAGAGCGTCAAATCAAAGGTCCTCGAGCCGGGGATCGGTTATATTCGACTCACCCAATTCCAGGAGCAGACCGCGCGAGATCTCTCAAAAGCAATTTCGAGTTTGCGTGAAAACAATATGCACTCGCTCATCCTCGACCTTCGAAACAATCCGGGGGGTCTGCTCACATCGGCCGTCGAGGTGACGGAGCAATTCCTGGAAAGTGGGAAGCTGATCGTATTTATCAAGGGAAGAGACGGCAAGCGAGATGAGTACCTGGCAAGCAATTCAAGCGCGCTAAAAGAAATACCGATCATTGTGCTTGTGAATGAAGGGAGCGCTTCCGCATCCGAAATTGTCTCGGGGGCGCTGCAGGATTGGGGCAGGGCCATGGTCGTAGGGACCCAAACCTTCGGAAAAGGTTCCGTTCAGACGATTCTTCCCTTGTCCGACGGCTCCGCACTCCGTCTGACGACGGCGAAATATTACACCCCGAAAGGACGTTCGATTCAAAATACCGGGATCGATCCGGATATCCTGGTCAAACCGATTTTGCCGAAAGAGGTCAAAAACACACCGATTCTCCGTGAAAAGGACTTGGATCGGCACCTGGAAAATGAGCTCCGCCCCGATGCGGATAAACCTGATCAGGTCGATTTAGCCCCTCAAGGTTCATCGGATGAAATCATCGGGATCAATGAGCCTCCTCAAGATAAAGAGGAAGACGCTCAGCTTCAAAAAGCGATTGATCTTCTGAAGAGTTGGAGGATCTTCAAGGACCTTTCCCCTAAATTGACGGCGCAGCAAAGCGTCAGGTAGTCGGCCCCGGTGAGGATACGACAGACGACGGAGAGAAATTGAATCCCGAGTTTTGAGAAATTTTAGTCTCAAGATTAAAATAGGACTTGATTTTGTTCTCGGGATTGTTATATATCTTATTAGCACTCTGAATGAGAGAGTGCTAATAAGTCACTCTCCACTCTAAATACCTTGTAAAATCAGCCTAATTTCAATTTTGAAGGAGGGAACCATGGCACAGGCTACGAAATCTGCCGTTAAATTCAAACCGCTCAAGGAGAGAGTTTTCGTCAGCTACTCGGGCGAACCTGAAAAGACTTCCGGCGGGCTTTATATTCCGGATGCCGCCAAAGAAAAACCCCAGAAGGGTAAAATCGAAGCAATCGGCGGAGAAGTGAAAAACGTCAAAGTCGGAGATACCGTCCTCTTCGATAAATATTCAGGCAGCAAAATCACCATCGACAATCAGGAATATCTGATCTTAAAAGAAGAGGACATCCTCGGTATTCTCGAATAAAAAAATTCTAGAACTTTAAACTGTTAACCGCTCAGAAGGAGGAAATTCGATGGCAAAGCAGATGGTATTTAGCGATGAGGCCCGCGCAGCCATCCTACGGGGTGTCAATCAGCTTAGCAATGCAGTCAAGGCGACATTAGGTCCAAAGGGAAGAAATGCGGTCATTGAAAAGAAATTCGGCGCACCCACAATTACAAAAGACGGGGTAACGGTTGCGAAAGAAATTGAGTTGAAAGATCCCTATGAAAATATGGGCGCTCAACTGGTGAAAGAAGTGGCCAGCAAAACGTCCGATGTGGCGGGCGACGGAACGACCACCGCTACGGTTTTGGCCCAGGCCATTTTCAGAGAAGGGGTAAAGAATCTTTCCGCCGGCGCGAATGCAATGGAGTTGAAGCGGGGGATCGACAAAGCGGTCGAAGCGGTGACGGAAGAACTCAAGAAAATTTCCAAGCCCTGCCAGACGAAAAAAGAGATCGCCCAAATTGGAACCATTTCGGCAAACAATGACAAGACCATCGGAGATCTGATCGCCGAGGCGATGGAGAAGGTCGGCAAGGACGGGGTCATCACCGTCGAAGAGGCCAAGAGCATGTCGACTTCGTTGGATGTCGTCGAAGGAATGCAGTTCGACCGCGGTTATATCTCTCCTTATTTCGTCACCGATTCAGAGAGAATGGAAGTATCGCTCGAGGACGCTTTCATCCTCATCAATGAGAAGAAAGTCTCCACGATGAAGGATCTCCTCCCCGTTCTTGAGCAGGTCGCAAAGATGGGGCGTCCGCTCTTGATCATCGCAGAGGACGTTGAAGGGGAAGCCCTTGCCACACTGGTAGTGAATAAACTGCGCGGCACCCTCCAGGTGGCTGCGGTGAAAGCGCCGGGCTTTGGTGATCGAAGGAAAGCGATGCTTGAAGATCTCGCCATTTTGACCGGAGGCCAGGTCATCTCTGAAGATCTTGGATTGAAACTTGAAAACGTGAAGATCTCCGACCTGGGAAAAGCCAAGCGGATCACGATTGATAAAGACAACACCACGATCGTCGAAGGGGCAGGGGACGCCCATAAGATCCAGGGCCGCGTGAAGCAAATCAAGGCACAGATCGAGGAGACCACCTCCGATTACGACCGAGAAAAACTCCAAGAACGCCTTGCCAAGCTCGTCGGCGGGGTTGCCGTCATCAATGTCGGCGCGGTCACGGAGACGGAGATGAAAGAGAAAAAGGCGCGCGTGGAAGACGCCCTTCATGCCACCAAAGCGGCGGTGGAAGAGGGGATCGTCCCCGGCGGCGGGGTGGCGCTGCTTCGCTGCATTTCAGCTTTGGATAAAGTAAAAATTGACGGGGATCAGAAGATCGGCGTTGATATCGTACGCCGATCCCTCGAAGAACCGATCCGTCAGATTTCCGAAAACGCCGGCGTTGAAGGTTCTGTTGTCGTAGAACGGGTGAAACGAGAAAGCGGCGCCAACGGATTCGATGCAGCCTCCGAGTCCTATGTCGATATGGTCCAGGCGGGGATTATCGATCCGACCAAAGTCACCCGCACCGCGCTCCAGAATGCCGCCAGCGTGGCCAGCCTGATGCTGACCACGGAGGTGATGGTTGCCGAGATCCCCGAAGAGAAACCGAAGGGACCTGCCATGCCTCCCGGCGGAGGAATGGGCGACATGTATTAAACATAAAAAACCTCTTGACGTCGGAAGAGGTGTGAGCGTTCGAAAGCCCCCCATAATCCTCTTTGGTATGGGGGGCTTTCATTTCTTCTCGTTGACTTGGCTCGGCAAGTTGGATAAAATGGACTCAACTTTTGAAAGGGAGATGAGATGGGAAATGCAGCAAAGGTGACCAGTCAAACCTGGGAACAAGAAGTACTCAAATCGTCCGGTGCGGCCATGGTCGATTTTTGGGCGGCTTGGTGCGGCCCCTGTCAAATGATCGCGCCGACCATTGATGAGCTTGCCGTTGAATATGCCGGAAAGTTGAAAGTCTATAAGCTCAATACCGATGAAAATCCCGATATCGCCGGAAAATATCAGATTATGGGGATTCCGACACTTCTTTTCTTCAAGGATGGAAAACTGGTCGATAAGATTGTGGGAGCGGCCTCCAAAAAACAGTTCAAACAAAAAATCGATTCCATCCTATCTTCATCGTAACGCATTCCAAATATGCTAAGAGAGCTTCGCATACAAAATTATGCAATTATCTCCGAAGTCTCTCTTGAGTTCTCTGAAGGCTTAAATATCATCACCGGCGAAACAGGCGCCGGAAAATCAATCCTCATCGATGCGCTCTCCACTCTCTTAGGGGGGCGCACTTTCCCCGAAATCATTCGGGAAGGAAAGGACGAAGCGCTCCTGGAAGCGCGCTTTGATTCGATCGACCTTCCCCTTCTAAACGATTTTCCTTCAAGCGAATGGCTGATCCTTAAACGCATTCTTTCGAAATCGGCTAAAAATAGGACTTATCTGAATCATTCTTTCGCAAACCTATCGATATTGAAAGAAGTCGGCCAGCGGCTCACTGAAATCCACGGTCAACACGAACATCATAACCTGACCAATTTAGAGTGGCAGCTCGACCTCCTGGATGCCTTCGGCAGCCTCCCGGAGCAAAGGAAACAGGTTGCAAACGGCTACCGTGTCTGGCACCGGCTTTTACAGGAACGGACCGCGCTCCAAAAACTTGGATCGGAGGGCAAACAGAAGCAAGCGTTTCTCGAATACCAGCTCTCGGAAATAAACAGCGCAAACCTCCAGCCCGGAGAGGAGGAAGCGCTAGAAAAAGAAGAGAAGACGCTGAAGAATTGGGAAGCTTTTTTATCAGCCACGGAGACATCCTATGCCCTCCTGTCGGAAGAGGGAGGCATCTTAAGCAGGTTGGACGAAACCGGGAATGCGATTGACCGGCTGAACCAGATTACAAATGACGCCTCGGAGGAGACACAACTCTGGGAGAACGCCCAAATCAACCTAAAAGAATTATCGACCCTCCTGCGGAATCGGCTCAATGCGCTCGAGTATGATCCCCATCGTTTACAGGAAGTCACAGAGCGGCTCTACTTGATACAAAAATTGAAGAAGAAATACGGTTTATCCCTCCAAGAAATTCTATCGCTCCGGTCCCAATTGGAAATGGACCTTTCTAAAATTTCCGGTTGTGAAACGGAGCTGGCAGAAATAGAACGGAAAATTGAACGCGCCGAGAAAGATCTTAGGGAAAAAGCGGATTCTCTCTCTCGCGCTCGGCTGAAAGCCAAAACAAAGCTGGAGGAGAAAATTCAGGAAGAGCTTCAACTATTGGGGATGGAGAAAACCTGCTTTCAAATCACTACGGAGCGAAAATCTCTCTCGGAAGATGGAATCGATCGGGTTGAGTTCCTGATTGCGCTGCCCCGAGAAACGCCGCAAAGTCTCGGGAAGATCGCCTCCGGCGGCGAACTCTCGAGAATCATGCTGGCGCTGAAGGTAATTCTTGCCGAGGTGGATCCTGTAGAGGTATTGGTTTTTGATGAAGTGGACGCCGGTATCGGGGGCGGGGTGGCCGAAAGGGTCGGCAAGCGGCTTTCGAAACTATCAAAAACCCACCAGGTATTCTGTATCACCCATTTACCGCAGATCGCTCAATTCGCGGATCACCATTATTTTGTGGAAAAACAGGACTCGGAAAAGAGGATCACCACTTCGGTAAAGAGATTGTCTAAAAAGGAGAGAGTGCACGAACTGGCGCGGATGTTGGGGGGGGTCACGATCACCCCGATTACTTTACAGCATGCGGAAGAGATGATCGACCGAAAGTCATCGGAAGAAGAAACTATATCATCGCGGCAAATAAAGCAATTGAGAAGAGAACGTAGTAAATAAAGAAATTTGAGGGGGTGACCAAATACCGCTCCGTCCAAAGATAGAGTAGCAGCAAAACACCTAGAATCAGAAAGGTGACAGTGTTCATATCAATTTCTTTTAACTCCTTTGCTTGGAAACGGTGCCCGTTTCTTTTGACCCTTCCCGCTGTTCTTTAAAATAAGTCTTGATCTCCTCCAGGCTTGCATTTTCGCCGAATGTGCTGCCGATCTCACTGAGGAAACCTTTCAGTTCTTCCATCTTTTTCTTTTTATTAAGCGCTTTATTGATAATGTTGATAATTTCCGAAATATTAAAGGGCTTGATCAAATAATCGCAAGCGCCATGTCGAATCCCATCGATCGCGCTCTTTAAGCTCCCATATCCGGTAATAATCAACACCTCAATATCGGGATTTTTTTGCTTGATTTGCTTCAGCACTTCCCCGCCATGGGGACCCGGCATCTTGAGGTCGAGCGTCACCAGATCGATTTCCTTCTCTCGGATAATCTCAAGGGCTTTAATGCCGTCTTCAGCGGTCTCAACATTGTAAAAGGGTTTCAGAATCATCTTCAGGGATTCACGCGGTCCGATCTCATCATCTACAATTAGGATTGTTCTTTTAGAGACCATCAACTCCTCCAGCGGTTTGAGTGCGTCCATTCTTTGATGCAAGAGAAATACCCAAGCGAGTCATACCCACCTAGAATATAAGCCCCTAATTTAAAAAGAAAAATTTCAAAGAGAGGTGGACAGATCTTACTTTCTGGAAAAAGCATGTGTGCAGTTTTGAACTGATGCACATATATGTTCATTTGGGAAGTATCAACGTTTCGCCTCTGTTCTAACAAAATATCTCAATGCTGACTGAATTCAATAAATATTTTTGTTGTGATTTATAAATGAAATGATTTAAAAGTAAATTAAAGATGAAAAGTGGATTTAAATTCTTGACAAAAAAATTACTGGAAAGTAGAATCACGCCCGTGAATAGCCGCGGGAAAAAAGGAATTCTTCTGATTGTCTCCAGTCTCCTTCTGATCCTTCCATCTATTTCAGACAAAGCATTTGCCGAACGCCCCTTTCTCGTGACTGAAAGGGCGATCCCTCTGGAAAGGGGGAATTATCAATTGGAAACCGGTCTGGTTTTAAATCGGTTCTCCTCCGACACGCGTGATGCAAACCTGCTCGTTGATATTCGATATGGTCTCATCCAAAATCTGGAATTGGACATCCTTCTTCCATATTTATTTCGCGAAGAAGATGGAGAACATGAAAACCAGATCGGGGATCTATTACTGCGTGCAAAGGTGCGCTTCTTAAAAGGGCGCGAGGCGAATCCACTCTCGATTGCAGGCCAACTCTTTATAAAAGTGCCGAGCGCCGGGCGTGATCGCTTTTTCGGCACCACCGGAGAACCCGATGTAGGCATTGTCGCCATCGCAAGCAAAGAATTCACGCCCGTGACGGCCCACATCAATTTCGGTTATATTTTTATCGGGAATCCGCCTCTAGGCGATCTGCCTGACCAGATCCTCTATGCGCTCGGTTTGGAGCTCCAAACGATCGAGGAACCATTGTCTCTCATCGGAGAAATATCGGGAAGCACCGAGATTGGAAGTTCGGCTTCGAAGGGAATCTTAACTCTACTCGGAGGAGTCAATTACAACTTGGAGAGAACCGCCAGTGTTGATGCCTCCGTCGGGTTTGGGCTCACTGACGACAGCCCCGATTACCTTGTTCAATTTGGGTTCACCTACCTCTTTGAATAAATCCTCGCAATGAATGCGGATTGCTTGTTTATTGAACCAGCCGATTTCTCCGTAACCCTTGTCCTAACAGTTCTCCTTCCGCGGCAGTGAGAAGATTACCCTCTTTCCGGGGTGGCGTATTGGAGTCACTAAAGCCAAAGGCCGCTTGCAGCTTGAATCTTTTATCTTGAACCTCCCATTCAGATCCTTCAATCATCTCTTTTACTTCTTTGGAAAGAAGCCGGGCCTGCTCAATCGTTCGATTCGGCATCAGCCAGAAGAAAATGGAATCTTTCTTGTAGCTGATCACCTCGGATGACTTTAACATCGAAGCGAATTTCAATGAGAGCTTCAGGAGGATCTCGTTTTTTAGATGAGGAAGTTTGATAAAAGAAGGAAAGAGAACTTGAATCGCCATACATGCCAGCGGAAACGACTGCTGCTTTAATTTTGCCAATTCCTCGGCAAGTCGAACCTCCAGATAGAGCGAGGAAGAAAGGCCCCGGTGTCCATTTTCTTGATGAGAATGGGTCCCATTCTGCTCTGGAGACGGCATTCCGGAAGAAAGGCCAGAAGAAGGGGAAGAGAGCGCCTCTTTCAGCTTGTGAATTTTTTCAGCGGCCTTGCTGACGAAAAAACCTTCCTCAATCAGTTTCTTCACCTTCTTTAAGGTTTCGACATCCTCATCTGTGTACCGATTAAATACCTTCGCACCGTGCATCTGCTTCGTCGGTTTGATCACGCCGATCATTCCCCAATAACCGAGTTGGCGTTGTGAAATACCCACAGATTGACAAACCGCTTTTGGGCCATATGTCTTTTGCATTTTTTCTCTCCCTAATATTCAAGTAGCCGTGGAGGAAATTCCCTTAATCCCAGGAATTTGCAAGTGAAATGCCATCGTTGATCAATTGTGGTTGATGTCGAGAAGATTGATTTCCGATGAGAATCCAAATGCTTACGATGGGGATGCCCCGTTACCTTGGGCGCGGGAGAGAAAGATGGGGTTGAAGGATGGCTTACCGGAAGTAGATTACTTAGTGAGAGGACACAATTTGTCACCGGCTCAATGACCGGACTTTATCCTGCTTTGATGACTTTGCCTGCCTTGATGCAATTGGTGCAGGCCAGAATCCGCTTTACCGTTTTACCGATCAAGGCGCGAACAGTCTGAAGATTCGGCTTGAAGCTCCGCTTGCTTTTGTTATTCGCATGGCTGACCAAATTACCGATCTGATGCCCCTTGCCGCAAACCTCACATACTCTTGCCATGATCCCGAAATCCTTTCCGTTAGTTGTATCTCGTTGATAAAAAAGCGACCCTATGGTATCATGAACACTTCGAATTGGCAAGAGAAAAAGCGCTTTACATCCTGAAAATCACCTCCTGAATGCGATGACCGAACAGGCCAGACAGATCAATGACTCAAGCCCATTTCCGTGGGATCAGCCGATTCAGTACCTGAAAGGAGTCGGCCCGAAGAGGGCCGTTCTTTTCGGCAAGCTTGGAATTGAGACCCTTGAAGACCTTCTCCTCTTTTCCCCCTTCAGGTATGAAGATCGAACCGCTTTAAAAAAAATCGCTCACCTTCAACCTGGGGAAGAGCAGACGATCTTGGCCGAAATTAAAGCGGTCTCCCTGGTTCAGACACCCCGACGCAGAATGAAGATCGTCGACGCGGCCGTGATGGACGAAACCGGTCTTCTCCACGCAAAATGGTTCAATCAACCCTACCTAAAGGACCTCTTCAAGGTAGGCGAAAAAATCATGCTTTCCGGAAAGGTAAAAGCAAACTATTACGGCGGATATCATCTCGAAATGGAAAGCCCCCTCTACGAAAAGGTCGATGAAGAAGAGGTTCAGATTCATATGGGTCGGATTGTTCCGATTTATCATGAAACCAAAGGGGTGACGAGCCGCCAGATTCGATCCTTGATGAAGGTGGTGTTGAATCAATACCTCGCCAAAATTCCAGATATCCTCCCGTCCGCCCTGATTCAGAAGTACAATCTGATCCCTCTCTCCCAGGCGATCTTGGGGCTTCATTTTCCCGCATCGGATTCAGCGCTGGCCCCATTGAACGCCGGCCGGAGCCCCTTCCACCGCCGCCTCTCGTTTGATGAACTCTTCCTTCTCCAAACCGGTTTGGCCCTCCGCAAAAAGCGGTTTTCAACTCAGGAAAAAGGAATCTCCTTCCGGACCTCCGGATCACTTCCGGATCGGCTTCGCCAGATTCTTCCTTTTCAACTGACGCCGGCGCAGGAAAAAGTCCTTGCAGAGATCAAAGAGGACATGGCCTCGGATCGTCCCATGAACCGGCTGGTCCAAGGGGATGTCGGATCGGGCAAAACACTGGTCGCCCTCATGTCGATCCTGATCGCCCTTGAAAATGGATACCAGACGGCGCTGATGGCTCCCACCGAAATTCTGGCCGAGCAACACTATCTTTCCATTCGGGGGTATATTGAACGGTTAGGAAGAACGATCACGTTTCTGACCAGCGAGATGCGGAAGAAAGCCAAAGAAGAGATCCTGGAAGGAATCCGAGCGGGAGCGTACGATCTGGTCATCGGAACCCATGCCTTGATCCAGGAGGGGGTGGAATTCAAAAAGCTCGGGATGGTCGTTGTCGACGAGCAGCACAAGTTCGGGGTGCTGCAGCGGGCGAAATTAGCGGGGAAAGGTTATCGCCCCGATGTCCTCATCATGACGGCGACGCCGATCCCCCGGACCCTCGCGCTGACCCTTTATGGAGATTTGAATATTTCCATCATCGATGCGCTGCCGCCGGGCCGGTCACCGATTCGCAATTTCCTTTTCTATGGAAAGCAGCGGGAGCGGGCTTATTCCTTTCTTGAGAAAGAGCTCGCGAAAGGAAGACAGGCCTATGTCGTCTGTCCGCTGATCGAAGAGTCCGAGAAGAGCGATCTCAAGGCCGCTCTTGAACTGTCCGTGACCCTTCAGCGTGAGATCTTCCCGCATCGACGGATCGGGCTGCTCCACGGTCGATTAAAGCGGGAGGAGAAGGAATCGATCATGCGGGAGTTCAAAGAGGGGCGGATCGATCTTCTGGTCGCGACGACCGTCGTGGAAGTGGGAATCGACGTGCCGAATGCGACCCTCATGCTGATCGAGCATGCGGAGCGATTCGGTTTGGCCCAGCTTCATCAACTCCGGGGGCGGGTCGGGAGGGGAAGGGAGCAGTCCTTCTGTCTCTTGGCGGCGGAGTATCCGATCAGCGCCGAGGCGAAGCGCCGTCTGGATGCCATGGTGAAGAGCAATGACGGCTTTAAGATCGCCGAGATCGATTTGGAAATCCGCGGTCCCGGCGAATTTTTCGGAACACGGCAATCTGGCATTCCGGAATTGCGGATTGCAAACTTGATGAGAGACACCGCCATTTTGGAAACGGCCCGCCGCGAGGCCTTCACATGGGTCGATCGAGATCCGAATCTGACCGAAGCGGAGAGCCGGCCGATTCGCCTCCTGCTGGAAAGAAAGTGGAAGGGAAAACTCGAGTGGTTGACCACCGGATAATGGTCGAATGAAGTGAGGATGGAATGGCCCTTTCGTGGGAGATCTTCTTAAAAAAGTGGTGGAAACCGGAGGGGGGGCTCTTCCCAAAACATTGGAAAGAGGATATGATTCGGGGCTGGCAAGCGGTCCAAACCCGCTCCGCCTCCGCCGTCGATCGCTCTTTCGCCGAGGTGGAGCTCATCCGGATCCGTTATCGTCTGGAGAAAACAAATCGGAAACTCTTTGAAGCGCATCAAACCCTGGGTAAAAGGGTCCACGATCATTGGTCCGGAAAGGGGAATCTGACCGAGGAAGAGAGGAAGAGGGAATTTCGACGCATCGGACTCTTATTGGAAGAGCAAAAGATTCTCCTCGACCAGATGAAAGAGATGGACCAGCCATCCGACCCCGATGAAAAAGTATCGCCTTGATTGAGGAGAGAGCAGATTAATGGCTGTCATTGCGGGAATCGACATCGGCACGAACACCCTTCGTCTTCTTGTGGCGGAAATGGAGAATACACAATCGCTCCGTGAAATTTGCTCCGCGAAGGAAATCACCCGGCTGGGAGAGGGCTTTTCTACAAAAAAGGCCTTCCTCCCCGCCGCGATCGAGCGATCGGTCGCGGCGTTGAAGCAATTTAAGGAGATCCTCAAGAAATATTCGGTGAACCATCTAATTGTGGTCGGCACCAGCGCGGTTCGGGAAGCGGAAAATCGTGATCTCTTTTTAAATGAAGTGAAACGGCAAACCGGATTCGATGTACAGGTCATCTCAGGAGAGGAAGAAGCCCTCTGCACCTTCCTGGGGGTGAATCTTGTGATAAAAAACCAGACCGAGCCGATGCTCGTTATCGATATCGGGGGAGGAAGCACGGAATTCATCGGCGCCGAAGGAGACGCGCCCAACTTTCTCCTCAGCACCGAGTTGGGGGTCGTTCATCTGACCGAGAAGTATTTGAAGTCGGATCCTCCGACGCCGGAGGAACTCAAAAGTTTGCGGCTGGCGGTCGATAAGGTGATCAAACCGATCGGTTATCACTTTCCTCCGAAGGGACTCTTGGTTGGAACGGCGGGGAGCATTACCACCCTCGCCGCGATCGACCAAAAGATGACCGCATACGATCCACAAAAGGTGAACCGCTATCCCCTCTCGCGCGCCGCCATCGAGCGGATCTATAAGGAACTCTCCCTGATGCCGCTCGAACAGAGGCGGAAAACGCTGGGGCTGGAGAAGGGGAGGGAGGACATCATCCTCACCGGGAGCTTGATCTTGCTCGCCGTGATGGAACTTTTCGGATACGATCCGGTCTATGTGAGTGATTACGGCTTGAGGGAAGGGGTGCTGATTCATTTATATCAGAAAGAATATGAAGAGACATCGTCTTAGAAATCGACCGATTCGAACGATCTATCTGGAGTTCATCCACCGGCCATTCCGGTTAACCGAAGGGAAAGCGGACGAAAATGATTGAGAAGCGAAAACACATCCGGGTGACGATTAAATCGATCGCGGAGGTGGTGCTGCTGGACGGCGATTTCGATCAAGCCTATGTCGGCGGCATCAGCCGGGGCGGACTGGAAATGTATACGAGTAAGGAGATTAAAAAAGATACCTCTGTAAAAATCACGCTTCATTTCTTGCTCGAAGGACAGGAAGAGACGGAAGTCGTTCAAGGCAAAGTAAAATGGAGCGCCTCCTTCAAGAACGCCTTTGTTTCCGGGGTCGAATTCTCCAACATCCTGACCGCGGGGACACATCCGAACCTCACCCGCTGCATCGAGCAGGCGGAATCGTATTATAAATAGTTCCCTAAGGAGTATACATGCAACCTGTCAAATGCAGCGCGGAAGTGATCGACATCCGGGTCTTGACGCATGACGTCAAAGAGATCAGCTTGAGAATGATCGATCCCCCGCAGCTTGAATTCACCGCCGGGCAATACATCTCGATCGAGGTCACCGAGATGAAAGACGGACACCCCCGACAAAACAATCGGCCCTACTCGATTGCCTCTTCTCCGGAGGAGAAGGAGATCATCACGCTTTGCGTCAACCTGGTGAAGGGGGGACCGGGATCGACACAGATCCACTCGCTTCAGATGGGGGACAAGTTGAAGTTCCTCTATCCGCTCGGTTATTTCACCGTAAAAGAAGCGGCCACTTCGCTTCTTTTTGTGGCGACCGGCACGGGGATCGCGCCGATCAAATCGATGATCGTTCACCTTCTTCGGAGCGGAAGCCGCCGCCCGATGACCCTCTACTGGGGACTCCGAAGCGAGATCGACCTTTATTACCAGGAAGCGTTTACCTCCCTTGCAAAGGAGTACCCCTTCTTCAAATATTGCGTCACCTTGTCCCGGCCGACCGACGCCTGGACCGGATTGAGGGGACGGGTGACGACGCTTCTTCCCGGCCTGATTCAAACCGTAGAGAATCTAGAAGCCTATCTCTGCGGAAACGGGGAGATGATCAAAGAGGTCAGGACCCTTCTCATCGAAAAAGGGATGCCGCGGAAATCGGTCCACTACGAAAAGTTTTATTAACCTCTCCTTTCAGCCGAATCTCTCTTCCAATAGACCTATCCAGAGTGTCCCGCTCCGTCATCCTGAGCGGCGGCGAAGGATCTCATTTAGTCACCCGCAATTGCTCCGCATTAAGAAAATGCCGCCGATAGGTTGTCCTTTGAAGAAGCGCGATCCCTCCTTTATTTGACAAGATCCCACTTTGTGATAAATTTTCAGAAAAACACAAAGTTAAGCGAAAGAAGGCGCCATGAGCCGGTTCCTGGGCGAACACCTGATTGCAGCCAAGAAGATCACGGAAGACCAGCTAGAAAAAGTGCTGGAGCGGCAGGTCACGGAAGGGGGTCGCCTCGGGACGAACCTGATCGAGTTGGGATATCTGACCGAAGAAGAGCTGACCCACTTCCTGAGCGAGAAGTTCCAAATTCCGATCGTTCCTCAGGTCGTCCTCGCCCAAATTCCGAAAGAGGTGATCCAGCTTGTCCCCAAGGGGCTTGCGATTCAATACGAGATGATCCCGTTCGGGCGGCAGGGGAATATCCTACGGATCGCCGTGGCCGATCCGACCAATACCCCCGAGATCGCCACACTCCCGATCTTCCAGCCGTATGAGCTCCAGTTTCATGTCGCTTCCGAAATTCGAATTCAATATTTTCTGAAAAAGTATTACCAGGCCGACGCCAAGATGCGGTTTCTCTCCATCTTGCACCGAGAGCAGGACCAATCCAAAAATGGAAGCCGGGTCGATCGAAGCAACGAAGATGTCGATCCGTCGAAAATCGAGCTCTACATGGAATTGGCCAAGAAAGATCTTCTCCTGATTCAAGATCAAGACGAGGTCATCCGGTCGCTCATCCGCTATCTCTCCTTCTTCCTGGAGCGGGTTTACTGCTTCTCCGTGAAGAAAGGAAAACTGAACCTTTGGATGAGCATCCCGGAAGAAGAAGGTCACGACCTGAGCCTCCCCACCGACGATCTCCCGCTCTTCAAGCAGGTGATCAAGAACAAAACATTCTATGACGGACCGATGATCGCCTCCGGTATGGAGAAGCTGATCGAGGCCCTCGATATCCAGGTTCCCCCACAGGTCGTCGTCATCCCGATGTTGATCCAAGGCCATGTCGTTTGCGTGATCTACGGCGACAACTTTTTCTCCAGACGGATGATCCCTCACATCCCCGCCATCAAAAGCCTCGTCGCGAAAACGGCGATGGCGCTGGAAATCATCATCCTAAGGAAAAAGATTATCGACGGGTAGTCCAGGCGGCTAACGTTCGGCGAGTGCTTCAGCCGCCTTAAGATAACCGGCCATGATCGTCTGAAGCCGAGAGGAGAGGGTCGGATCTTTCAACGTCCCATCTTCCGCGAACGCCTTGTCGGCCGCCGCCAGCGCAAACATATCCGGGTAGAGAAAGACTCCCAAACCTTCCAACGGAATCCGGAGTTGCCAGAGGCCTCGAATCCCGCCGACAACGGAGGTGGCGGCGGACAAAAGAAGGCCGCTCTTCCCGCGAAGCGGCATCGGCTTGGCGCGCGAGACCCAATCGATTGCGTTCTTCAATGTGCCGGGGAGAGAGTAATTATATTCAGGCGAGGCAATGATCAACCCATCCGCTCCCTCAATCCGCCGGACCATTTCCAACGCGCCGGGAGGCAGCCCCGATTGGGCTTGAAGATCGCCGTTGTAGAGCGGCATATCGAACTCATGAAAATCGGCCAGATCGACAACATGGCCCGACCCTCGGACGATCCCGGCCGCCAGGCCGATCAATTTTCGGTTCATTGACTCTTTTCGAAGAGAGGCGGCAAACATCAGAAACTTCATTCAGTCCTCAACGAATCTGTTTCCGGATTCATGATACGCGATTGCTCCAATCGTCGCAATCACTCACCCGATTGATATCGAAAGCAGTCGGTCGTGTGATCGTTCACCATCCCGACCGCCTGCATCAAGGAATAACAGATCTTCGTGCCGACAAACTTGAAGCCCCGCTTCGCAAGATCGCGGCTCATCCGATCGGAGACATCCGACCGGCAAGGGACCTCCTTGAAGGTCTTAAAGGAATTTCGAATCGGGCGGCCGTCGACAAACCGCCAAAGGTAGCGATCGAGCGATCCAAACTCTCTTTGCACCTCGAGACACTTCTGCGCGTTGAGGACGGCGGCGTTGACCTTCAGACGATTTCGAACGATTCCCGGATCGTCCAGCAGACGCCTGATCTTCGCGTCGGTGTACCGGGCCACCTTCGCCGGATCGAAACCATCGAATGCCTTCCGGTAATTCTCCCGTTTCTCCAAAATCGTCCGCCAGCTCAATCCGGCCTGCGCTCCCTCCAGGATCAAAAATTCAAAGAGCCGGCGGTCATCGTGCAGCGGCATGCCCCATTCCTTGTCGTGATATTCGATCATCAGCGGGAGATCTCCCGCCCAACTGCACCGGATCATTCTTCTCTCCTAATGAGTCAACCCCATTCGTCCCGCCGAAATGTATCAAAACCGAAAGGAGAAATCCACCTCGATCAAGCCCCTGGGGCAACGGATCAGGCCCCCCGGTCTTTCCCGCTTCGCCGAGTCATCCACCCACAAATCATTGAATTCATCTTGACTTTTTGGACATAAATCGTACATTATCTAGCGATTCTTCATCATGTAAATCCAACTTCCCCTCTCTGAGAGGGGGCACCCAGGGAGTGAGGCGATTCGATGAGCATAACAAGTGTTTATACCAGCCCGGAAAAGCAGCTTGAAAAGTGGCGGGAACTCAATGATTTTATCAAGAAACAGTTCGCCAAGGACGCCATCCCGGACGAAGCCTTCAAGGCGATCGAACCGAAACTGAAGGGGTTGACGAGCAAGAGCCGTCTTTTCTACGGATTCGGCGACAACGGCCAAGGCCAAGCCGACCCTTTTTTGACGGGCCATATCTTCGCGACTTACCTCACGGGAAAATACCACCTCGATAAATCCCGTTTCGTCGACTTTTATCCGTCGCCGCCCGATCCGTTACGCTTCGACTTCTATCGGCCGAAGATCAAAATGCGCGACGGCGCCGCGCCCCGCCCTAAAGGGTTTTATATCAAAGAGCTCCTCCCGAAAGATTATGAAGAAGGATTGGGCGCCGCCTACAAAGACCAGTCGCCGAACGACATCCGGAAAATGTCCCCTTGGGGGATCGGTCCGGAGGGATTCGAGTTCCTCGCGGTCGAAGAAGCCTATTACCCGCTTCTCTCCGAGAAGAAGGTCCCGGTCTATGTCCTTGGCGATTACTCGGTTTCTCCCTACGGCGAGAGCGATTTTTCGAGCACCATCTTTATCGGCGCCGCTCGCGAGAAGGTGGAAATCGGCTGCACCAATTCCCGGGACAACATCGCGAAGTATCGCGCTTCCCATTTTGCATCGTAACCTCATTTGTCCAAGGGCGAACAGGCCGGTTTTGCGTAAGGCAATCCGATCTGTTCGCCCTCGTCTTTGAAACATAGAATGAAGGATTCCAGATCATGCCCTCCAATTTAAAACACAAAAGCCACATCCTCACCGACGGTCCCGACCGGGCCGCGGCGCGGTCTTACTTCAAATCGATCGGTTTTACCGACGAAGATCTGCGCAAGCCGATTATCGGAGTTGCCAACACCTGGATCGAAGCGATGCCGTGCAACTTTCACCTCCGGCGTCTTTCGGCGAAGGTGAAAGAGGGGATTCGGGCCGCCGGCGGAACGCCGATGGAATACAACACCATCGCGATCTCCGACGGAATCAGCATGGGAACGGAAGCGATGAAAACGTCGCTGATCAGCCGGGAGGTGATCGCCGATTCGATCGAGCTCTGCGCCCGCGGTTACCTCTTCGACGCCGTCGTCGCCCTCTCCGGCTGCGACAAAACGATTCCCGGCACCGTCATGGCGCTCGCGCGATTGGATCTCCCCTCGGTGATGCTCTACGGCGGATCGATCGCCCCCGGACGATTCGAAGGACGCGACGTCACGATTCAAGATGTTTTCGAGGGGATCGGCGCCTTCGCGAAGGGGAAGCTGACCGAACTTCAGATGGCCGATCTGGAAGAGCACGCCTGTCCCGGGGCCGGCGCCTGCGGCGGGCAGTTCACCGCCAACACCATGGCCTTGGCGATGGAGGTCCTCGGCGTCTCCTTGATGGGAACCGCCGGCGTGCCGGCGGAAGATGCCGAGAAAGACCAGGTCGCCTTCGAAGTCGGACGCCAAATAGTTGAAATCCTCAAGAACGATATTCGGCCGAGCCGGATCATCACCCGGAAATCGATCGAAAACGCCATCGTCTCGGTCGCCGCGAGCGGCGGCTCCACAAACGCCGTCCTCCATTTTCTCGCGATCGCGCGGGAGATGGGCATCAAGCTCGACATCGACGACTTCGACAAGTTAAGTTCCAAGACCCCGCTGCTCTGCGATCTGAAGCCGGGGGGGAAATATGTCGCCACCGACATGCACCGCGCCGGCGGGAACCGTCTCCTCGCCAAAAGGCTCCTCGATGCAAAGCTGCTCCACGGGAATCAGAAGACGGTGAGCGGAAAAACGATCGGGGAGGAGGCGATGTCGGCGCAGGAAACGCCGGGCCAAATGGTGATCCGGCCTCTGACCGATCCGATCAAAAAAAGCGGCGGGCTGGTGATCCTCAAGGGAAATCTCGCTCCGGAGGGCTGCGTCGTGAAGGTGGCCGGACACGAGCGGATGCTCCACAGCGGTCCGGCGCGCGTTTTCGATTGTGAAGAAGACGCCTTCACCGCCGTCCAAAAAGGAAAGATCAAAGCGGGGGATGTCGTCGTCATCCGCTACGAGGGACCGAAGGGGGGACCGGGAATGCGGGAGATGCTCGGCGTCACGGCGGCCCTGATGGGGGCGGGGCTCGGCGACTCGGTCACGCTGCTGACCGACGGGCGCTTCTCCGGCGCGACCCGCGGCCTGATGGCGGGGCACGTCGCCCCCGAGGCCGCGGTCGGAGGACCGATCGCCGCGCTGAAGAACGGCGACATCATTACCTTCGACATCAAGGCGCGCGAGCTGAGCGTCGCCCTTTCGCAAAAAGAGATCAAAATCCGCCTAAAAAACTGGAAAGCACCGAAGCCCCGCTACAAGATCGGCGTCATGGCGAAGTATGCGCGCCACGTCTCGTCGGCGGCGGAAGGGGCGATCACCACTTAGAGGAAAGATGACCGAACCGATCGCACTTCCCCCGAGCATCTCAAAATCCAAACAAGGCCAAACCGAATTCGTCACCTCCGATTTCGGCCATGTCTACGTTCCGTCGCGCGTCCTCTACAAAGGAAGCACCGGCTTGCAGGAGATCGAGGTGTATGAGACCGACACCTTCGGCCGGATCATGTTCCTCGACGGCAAGATCCAGGTCTCTTACCTCGACGAAGAGCGCTACCATCAATACCTCGTTCAAGGACCGCTTCTCGCCTGCGAGAATCCCAAGAGCATTTACATCATCGGCGGCGGGGACGGCGGCGCAATCGAAGAGGCGGCGAAACATCCCGGCATCGAGCGGATCGTGATGGCGGAGATCGATCAGGTCGTCATCGACAAATCGAAGGAATATCTTCCGGAGATCTCGCGCGGCGCCTTCGACGACAAGCGGCTCGACCTTCGCTGCGTCGATGCCTTGAAAGATCTGCAGGAAGATAAAAATAGATATGATGTCATCATCGTCGATCTCACCGAACCGCACGGCCCGTCGAAGATGCTCTACACGAAAGAGTTCTACCAGCTCCTCGCCTCGCGCCTGACGGAAGGGGGAATGGTCGGCGTTCACACCGACAACTTCGACCTCTTCCCCGAATCGTACGGAACGATTTATAACACCCTCAAGTCGGCATTCGGCGCCAACATTCTGACCGCGCACGTCGGGATGCCCTGCTTCGGGATGGCGTGGTCGTACCGGATCGTCTCGCCGTATCGGATCAACTTCGAGCGGATCGAGAAAAACTTCCGCGCCGCCGTTCAACGCGGCATGCAGCTCGATTATTTCCACCCCTCCACCTATCTTGCCCAGCCGACGGCGCGCGAGCGTGCCGTCATCGAAAAGTTCAACCGCGTCTCCACTAATGCCAGTCCGTATGACAAGTTCGAGCAGGCGGCGACCTACATCACCGGAAAAATATAGAGCGGGGAGTCATGGGAACAAAACCGGGCGAATGGTCAGTGAAAGCGCCGCTGAGCGCCCCGCGATCCCATCCCGCTGTGGCCGTCCATGGACGCAAGATCTACTCCTTCGGCGGCGGTGGCCCCGCCTTTAAAAGCCTGAATCTCTCCGAAGTCTACGATCCCAAAACCGACCGCTGGTCCTCGCTTCGCCCAATGCCCACCCTCCGCTCCGGCGCGATGGCGGCGACGATCGGCGATGTCATCTATGTGATCGGCGGCGGGTTCAAAAAACCCGACGGCAAATTCAAATTTCTCACCACGGTCGAAGCCTACTTCCCGAAGGAAGACCGATGGGAAACCGGCCCCGACCTTCTCCAGCCGCACGACTATCCCGCCTCGACGATCCTCGACGGAAAGATCTACATCATCGGCGGCCACCATCCGAACGCCACCGAAGGAGGCCCCCAGACCGATCCGGCTTTTTCGTTCTCAGAGCGCTGGTCACCCGGCATGAAAGGATGGGAAGAGATCGCCCCGATGCCGACGCCGCGCTTTGCCGCTTCCGCCGTCGTCGTGAACGGACAACTCTCGGTCTTAGGCGGGGTCGCATTTACCCCGCAGGGGTTCAACGAATACGACCGGATCGAGACCTTCGATCCCAAGCAAGGGACCTGGACGGTCAGCCCGCTGAAGCTTCCTTGGGGTTCGGCAGGGCAGGGGGCCTGCGTGGTAAATGACCGGCTCTACATCTTCGGCGGCTTCCGCGGAGACGAGGGGATCGGCACCCACGGGGCAATATTTGATCCGACTTCAAAGAAATGGTCGGAGCTTCCACCGATGCCGGAGGCGCGTGCCGCGATGGGCGTAGCCGTAGTCGACGGAACGATCTACCTCCTCGGCGGCTGGGCGAAGGACCGGTCGGTGATGGGATCGGTGGTTGCTTTTTAGAGGAGTAGCAGAATTGATTTAAACCTTCTAAGCACTCTGATATAATTCAAGGGTGATCTTTTCAAAAAATAGGAAGGAATATCAATATGCTGGATTTAAAACGACTTAAACTTCAATACGTTACTGATAAAGGTGGTGAGAAAAAGGCGGTTATCTTACCCATAGAGGAATTTGAGGAGCTCATTGAAGATATTGAAGACCTTGCTGCTGTTGCAGAGCGCCGCGAAGAGCCGACCGTCCCACATGAGGAATTGATCACAGAGCTGAAACGAGATGGCCTTATTTAGTATCCGCTGGAAAAGCTCCGCCGTAAAAGAATTAAAAAAACTTTCCAAAGATACTATTTCAAGAATCATCAACGCAGTAGAAAAATTATCCGAAACACCGTATCCCGACGGCGTTCGCAAACTAGTCGGGTCGGAACATACCTATCGTATTCGGGTCGGGGACTACCGGGTCATTTACACCATACTCCGCTCAGACCTTGTAATCGAAATTGTCCGAGTGGGACATCGCAAAGATATTTACAATAAATAAATCCTTTTTCACTCTTTTTAAAATCTAAATACATAAAACGTCGCTTCTCTTGCTCCTTTAGCAAGGGATCATAGAAAATACCTTCCACAATGGTTTTCCATCGCACACCTTTCTCATGTCACCTGTATCTTCTTGATAAAAAAACTTGACCTTTGAAAGTAATTTCAACTACCCTCAATAATTGACCGACCATCCGCTTTCGGTCTGATTCGGCAAGATCGATCCAGGAAGACAAACCATCAACCGTCTAACCAAACAGAGGGGGAACGAAGATGAAAAAATCTCTGACATACCTCCTGATAGGTGCCGCGCTCATCCTGCTTCAAACCGCACCCGTCTTTTCGCACGAAGACAATGACGATGGACCGCCGCCCGCTCGACCGCCCAGGCCGATCGGACTCTCCGCCCGATTAGGGGGGCTGCCCGAGGTTCCGTCGGTGTCGACAACGGGGAGCGGCCGATTCAAGGCAACGATCAATGCGGATCGGACCGAAGTCGATTGGTCGTTGAGTTATGACAACACAGAAGGGGAAATCTTCATGGCCCATATCCACTTCGGACAGCAACATACCAACGGCGGGATCATGGTCTGGTTCTGCGGGGATGCGCCGCCGCCGTCCGTTCCCGCCGGTCTTCCCCTCTGTCCGCTGAGCGGAACCATAGAGGGAACCTTCACCGCAATGGACGTCATCGGTCCGGCCGGGCAGGGGATCGCCGCCGGCGAGTTCGAAGAGTTCGTGAACGCCATCCTCAGCGGAGCCGCCTACGTCAACGTGCACTCCCTCAAACATCCTCCCGGCGAAATCCGCGGACAAATCGATTCACGCCGGTTCGGCCCGCGCTGAGATTCGTCTACGTTCCGAAAATCCGCCGGCCAAGGGGGTTGCGCCCTCCTTGGCCGGATTTATTTTAGGAGGTCCCTCAAAGGAAGATGAAATTGATTTTGTAAAGAACATGGCCTATAGTATAAACCGGTCAAAAGGATTGGTCCTTCCCTTATGAGCAACGCATCAGAGCAGACCCCGGATCAGCAGGTTGGGCGGTATCGTTCCCTGCTGGAAGTTACGGAGGCGATTGCCCTCCATCGGGATCTTCATGAACTCTTTCGAGATCTCGCCCACCGCCTTCCACAAGTCGTTTCCGTTCATTTCGTCGGCCTCTCCTTATACAATGCTGAACGGAACACAATTCGGCTTCATACGCTACAGGCAAACGTTCCGGCGGAGATCATCGGCGGTCACGAATCATCCCTTGAAAACTCCCCGGCCGGGTTCGTCTGGAAACAACAGGATGCGCTGATCGTTCACGACGTGAATGAAGAAGACCGCTGGCCCGAGACGGTCCGAAGAATGAAGGAGGACGGGATCAACTCATTCTGCGTTGTGCCGCTGACGACACCGGTAGGTCGATTGGGTGCGATCATTTTTTCGAGCTTGAAGAAGGCCGCTTACGACGGCTGCGATCTTGAATTCTTGAAGCAGGTCGGCAAACAGGTTGCGCTCGCCGTCGAGAATGCGCTGAATTTCCAAAACGCCCAGTCGTATCAGAAGCAGCTGACGCATGAACGCGACCGGCAGCGTTTACTTTTGGAGATCAACAACGCATTGGTCTCCCACCTTAATTTACAAGATCTCCTGAAGGCCTTTTCAGCGCATTTGCGTCAGGTCATTCCACATGATTATGCCGGCCTCAGCATCTATGACCCTCATCAAGGCCGGTTAATCAGACATGCGCTCGATTTCCCGCAGGATCAAGATATTCTGAAAGCCGGTTTCCAGATACCGCTCGACTCGCCGACAGGACGCGCCTTTGCCTCCGGTAAAACGATGCTCTTCCCCACCATTGATCTCGTCGCACTTCCCGAGGAGTATCGGAAGAGAATGATCGCCATCGGAGTCAAATCGGGCTGCAGCGTGCCGCTCATTTCTCATGGCCGGGTGTTGGGAACCTTGGATGTGGCGAGCTTGCGGGAAAAGGCTTTTTCCGAGGAAGACGCAGAACTGCTGACCCAGGTGGCCGGCCAGATCGCGATCGCCGTCGAGAACGCCCTCGCCTATCAGCAGATCGAAGCGCTTAAAAACAAATTGGCCAAAGAGAAGCTTTACCTTGAAGAAGAGATCCGCGCCACCGGACACAACTTCGAAGAGATCGTCGGTGAAAGTGCGGTGCTGAAGCGAATCCTCCAGCAGGTGGAGACCGTGGCGCCGACCGATTCCACGGTGCTGATTCAGGGGGAAACCGGCACCGGCAAGGAGCTTATCGCGCGGGCGATCCACAATCTCAGCGGACGACACGAGCGGACATTCGTGAAGATGAACTGTGCCGCGATTCCCACCGGGTTGTTGGAGAGTGAGTTGTTCGGCCATGAGCGGGGCGCCTTCACCGGCGCGATCGCGCAAAAGATCGGCCGGTTCGAGTTGGCCCATCAGGGGACTCTCTTCTTGGATGAAGTCGGCGACATCCCGTTGGAGCTGCAATCCAAATTATTGCGGGTGCTTCAAGAACAAGAATTCGAACGGCTGGGAAGCAATAGAACGATTAAGGTCAACGTCCGTCTGATCGCGGCGACGAACCAAGATCTCTTGCGGATGGTCGCCGAGAAACAGTTCCGAAGCGATCTTTACTACCGACTCAACGTCTTTCCGGTTTCCCTCCCATCTCTGCGGGAGCGCTCCGAAGACATCCCGCAGCTTGTCCGTTATTTCACCCAAAAGTATGCGCGCCAGATGAACAAACAGATTGAGACAATCCCCTCGGAGGCGATGGCGGCTCTGTCGAAGTACCCCTGGCCCGGCAACATCCGCGAGCTCGAAAACCTGATCGAGCGCTCCGTCATCCTCTCCCAGGGAACCGAGCTGCGTGTTCCTCTCGGAGAGCTGAAGGGGTCCGCGGCGGCTTCGTCTGATGGAAACGCCACACTGGAAGCGGCGGAGCGCAAACATATCCTCCGTGTTCTCCAAGAAACCAATTGGGTCATCGGCGGGCCCTCCGGCGCCGCAACCCGCCTCGGCATGAAACGGACGACCCTGCAATCTAAGATTCAAAAGCTCGGCATTACCCGCCCTTCATAACGCCGACCCTTCGGCACCTGCCGATATATCGGCACGCCGTCATCGGCACCTTCTCGAAAATCCTCCAGAACAAATTTTTAGAATTCTCCTATTTCTGTTTGTTTTCTATACCTTAACTCCCTTGCCCAAACGCGAGCCTCTTTTGGAATAGAGATTGCTCTCTGTTGGAGGCAACAAGTTGGACAAGGAGTCGATGCACCATGTTGAAGATCACGACAGAAACAGACCCCGGCCGAACGAGGATCACCCTCGAAGGAAAGCTGGCCGGACCGTGGGTGAACGAGTTAGCGCGCTGTTGGCAAGCCGCCGCGGCCCAGTCGCCGAACAGCGTCCAGGTCAATCTCGCCTCGGTGACGTTTATCGATGAAGAGGGAAAAGCGCTCCTGATGGAGATGTACCGGAGCGGCGTTGAACTCGTGGCGAACGGTTGTATGAACCGGTGTGTCATTGAAAAAATTATCGCTTCCGTCGAAGAACGGAAGAGATAGATATAAAGAGGGGGGAGGAACAAAATGAACCTACTTTGGAGACGGAAACAGATCAAGGGAAAAGAAACAAAAGGGGGTGTCGATTCGCGGACGGGGACGCGCCTGTTCGCCCTCCTCCTCTTCCTGGCGGCGGGGCTGCAAGGCTGCGGCAATGAGGCGACCTCCGCGGCGCCCCCGCCCGTCCCGGAAGTGTCGGTGGTGACCGTCTCGACAGAGACGATCCCCGATGAGCCGGAATTCATCGGACAGGTGGAGTCTTCCCGGCCGGTCGAAATCCGATCTCAGGTGACCGGCATCGTGAAGGAGCGATTCTTCCCGGAGGGCCGTGAAGTCAAGAAGGGGGATCGGCTCTACCAGATCGATCCGGTTCCGTTCCAGGCCGCCTTCTCCAGCGCAAACGCGCGGGTGGCCCAAGCCGAAGCGCGGCTGAAGCAGGCGAGGCAAAATATCGGTCGGATCCGTCCTCTTTTGGAAGAGCAGGCGGTCAGCCAAAAGGATTTCGATGACGCCGTCGCCGAAGAGCTGGCGGCGGAAGCGATTTTGGAAGGGGCGAAAGGAGAGTTAGTGAAGGCGAAGTTCGATCTCGACAACACACTGATCACCGCCCCGATTTCCGGCCTGATCGAGCGGACCCGGGTCTATGAAGGCCGCCTCGTCTCGGCGCAGAGTGATCTGCTCACCGTCATCCATCAGGTGAATCCGATCTATGTCACGGTGAACGCGCCGGAAAGCTTCTTTTTACAGAAGCGAAGAGAACTCGCAGAAAGAAAGATCGCGGGAACCGATCTCTACCAGCTTCGCGGGGTCATCTCCTTCACCGACGGCACGACCTACTCCCACGAAGGGAAATTGGATTTTGCCGATGTCGTCTATCGGAGCGAGACCGGGTCGCGGCAGGGACGGTTCGTCTTCCCGAATCCCGACCGAATCCTCCTCCCCGGGCAGTTCATGAAGGTCCGCGTCAAAGGCTACACCAAGCCCGACGCCATCCTCCTGCCGCAGCAGGCGGTGCAGCAAGGGCCGAAGGGACCGATCGTCTTTGTGGTGGGAAAGGAAAAGCGGATCGAGATCCGGAGCGTCGAGGCGAGCGGATGGATCGGCAGCCGGTGGCTGATCGAGCAAGGGCTCCAGCCGGGAGAGCAGGTGGTGGTCGACGGGCTGCACCGGGTGATGCCGGGAGCGCCGGTGAACCCGGTCCCGACGATCACCGCGAAAGCGGCTTCCGCAGGTCAATCAATCGAATTAAAGAAGGAGGAAGTCCGATGAGTCCGCGATTCTTTATCGATCGGCCGATCTTCGCGTCGGTCCTCTCCATCGTCATCGTGGTCGTCGGACTCGTGGCGATGCAGGCCCTTCCGATCGCTCAGTTTCCCGACATCACCCCGCCGGTGGTGCAGATCGACGCCGACTATCCGGGGGCGAGCGCCGAGGTGGTGGCGAACGCGGTCGCCCGTCCCATCGAAGTGCAGCTGCCGGGAATCGACAACCTTCTCTATTTCGAATCGACCAGCACCAACGACGGCCACATGACGATCAAGGTGACCTTCGAGATCGGGACCGACATCGATATCGCGCAGGTCCAGACGCAAAACCGGGTAAAGCTTGCGGAGCCGCAGATCCCGCAGGAGGTCACCCGCCAGGGGGTGACGGTCAAAAAACTCTCCTCCGATCTTTTGGCGGTGATCACCTTAAGCTCCGACGATCCACGGTACGACACCCTCTTTCTTTCCAACTACGCCACGCTCCAGATCCTCGACAATATCCGGCGTGTGCCGGGAATCGGCGACGCGACCGTCTTCGGGCAGCAGAACTACAGCATGCGGCTGATTCTCAACCCCGACCGGATGGCGCAGCTTCAAATCACGCCGACCGATATCGTGACCATCGTTCGGGAGCAGAACCGCGACTTTCCCTCCGGCACCATCGGACGGGAGCCGGCGCTCAAAGGAACCCTGTTGACCTTCCCCGTGATCACGCAGGGGCGTCTCACCGAGGTAAAAGATTTCGAAGAGCTGATCATCCGGGCCCTCCCGGACGGATCGATGGTCCGGCTCAAAGATGTGGCCCGCGTCGAGCTCGGTGCCCAGAGTTATGCCTTGGAATCGCGGAAGGACAAAAAGCCGACCACCTTCATCCTCGCCTTCCTTTCTCCGGGGGCGAATGCCCTCGATTCCATCAGCCAAGTCCGTCAAGCGATGGGGGAGATGTCGAAAAACTTCCCGACCGGCATCACCTGGGAGATCCCCTTCGATACAACCCCTTTTATCCAGGTCTCGATCGACGAGGTCGTGAAAACCCTGATCGAAGCGATGATCCTGGTGATCCTCGTCGTCTACCTCTTCTTGCAGAGCTGGCGGGCGACGCTGATTCCGACCCTGGCGGTGCCGGTCTCGTTGATCGGGACCTTCGCCGGAATGTATGCCCTCGGCTTCTCGATCAACACGCTGACCCTCTTCGGAATGATCCTGGCGGTCGGCATCGTCGTCGATGACGCGATTGTCGTCGTCGAAAATGTCGAGCGGCATATGGCGCTCGGCCTTGGGCCGAGAGAAGCGGCGAAAAAGGCGATGGAGGAGGTGACCGGTCCGGTCATCGCGATCGTCCTGGTCCTCTGCTCGGTCTTCATCCCGGTCGCCTTCCTCGGCGGGATCACCGGAGAGCTCTACAAACAGTTTGCGATCACGATCGCCATGTCGGTCACGATCTCGGGGTTGGTGGCGCTCACCCTCAGCCCGGCCCTCAGCGCGCTGATCCTCAAACCGGGACACAGCGCGCCGAATCGATTCTTCCGTCTCTTCAATCGGCTCTTCGATCGCATCCGCGACGGCTACAGCGCCGCGGTCGCCGGAATGTTGAAACGGTCGCTCCTCTTTGTCGGGATCTTCGGCGTCGTCTTGTTCCTCTCGATCGGCATGTTCAAATTCATTCCGAGCAGCTTCCTGCCGGAAGAGGACCAGGGCTACTTTATCGGGATGGTCCAGCTTCCCGACGGCGCTTCCAAACAGCGGACCGACGAGGTGCTGGAGCGGCTGGAGAACTATTTCCACTCCGATCCGAGAATCAGACATACCAATGTCCTCTCCGGGCAGAATTTCGTCTTCAGCACCCGGGGGCCGAACGCGGCGACGATCTTTCTGCCGTTGAAAGATTGGGACGAGCGGACCGATCCGCGGGATCATGTCAAGTCGATCATCGGCGCCGCGTTCGGGGAATTTTCAAAAATCCCCGAAGCGCTGGTCCTCGCCTTCAATCCCCCTCCGATCCGGGGTCTCGGCGCCACGGGGGGATTCTCCGCGCAGCTGCAAGACCCGCTCGGGGGAGATTTCAGGGCCTTCTCCGATGCGACGCAGGAATTCATCGCCAAGGCCCGTCAAGAGCCGGCGATCGGAGGGATCGGGACCAACTTCCGCGTCAGCGCCCCCCGGCTTTACGCCAAGGTCGATCGGGAGCGGGCGAAGGCGCTCGGGGTGTCGATCTCCGATATCTTCGACACGATGCAGGCCTATTTCGGCAATTTCTACATCAACGACTTCATCAAATCGGGAAGGGTCTATCGGGTGCAGACCGAAGCGGACCCGGAGTACCGATCCAGCCCTGACGACATCGCGAATCTCTACGTCCGGGCGCAGAACGGGAAGATGATCCCGCTGAGCGCCGTGATCACGACCGAATTTACCAGCGGCCCCGATCCGGTGACCCACTTCAACGGCCTCAACTCGGCCCTGTTGCTCGGATCGGCGGCGCCCGGCTACAGCTCGGGCCAGACGCTCGACGCCCTGGAGCGTTTGGCAAAAGAGGTCTTGGAGCCGAAAGGTTACCAACTCGACTGGAGCGGAATCTCTTATCAGGAGCGAAAGGGGAGCAGCCAATCGCTTCTGGTTTTCGGGATCGGCCTGTTGATGGTCTTTTTGGTCCTGGCGGCCCAGTATGAAAGCTGGTCGATCCCCTTTGTCGTCAATCTCGCCGTTCCCTTCGGGATCTTCGGCGCCTTGGCGGCCGTCTGGCTGCGCGGGCTGACCAACGACATTTACTTTCAGATCGGGCTGGTGACCCTCATCGGCCTCTCGGCGAAGAATGCGATCTTGATCACGGAGTTCGTCCATCAACGCTATAAGGAAGGGGTGCCGTTAATTCAGGCGGCGGTGGAGGGATCGCGGCTTCGGTTCCGGCCGATCATCATGACCTCAATGGCCTTTATCCTGGGGATTTTGCCGCTCGTCGTCGCGAACGGGGCGGGGGCGGCCAGCCGCCACTCGATCGGCACCGGCGTCTTCGGGGGGATGTTGGCCGAATCGGTCGTCGCCATCTTCTTTACCCCGCTCTTCTTCGTGGTGGTCCAGAGGTTCACGAGCCGATTCTCCATCCGGAAGCCGGCCGCGCCGATACCGGCGAATGCCGAGCCGGCCACACTCCAACCGACCGTAGGAGGACATTGACATGCGTTTCATGAGCCTGATCATTCTATCGCTGTTGATCACCGCGTGCGCCATGGGGCCCGATTACACCCGGCCCGACGTTCCGGTTCCGGACTCTTTCCGGATGGCCGAGACCGAGGAGACCCAATCGATCGCCAACCTCCCCTGGTGGGAGCTCCTTCGCGACGAGGAACTTCAGAAGCTGGTTCGAATCGCGTTGCATGAGAACAAAGACCTGCAGCTCGCGGTCGCGAGGGTCGAGGAGTTCCAGGCCTTTCTGGGGAGCGCGCGGATGGAATTCGCTCCCCAACTGAACGCCGCGGCCAATCTTCCGTTCGGCAAGTTAAACGCGGTCAATCTCCCCAGGGTTCCCTCGTCCACCAGTTATTATGGACAGGCCCATCTGGCGTGGGAGCTCGACATTTGGGGTCGGGTCCGAAGAGCGAACGAAGCGGCGCGGGCGCAACTCTTGGCGGAGGAAGAAAATCGGCGGGCCGTCGTCTTGGAGCTGGTGGCAAGCGTCGCCCAAGCTTACTTCGATCTTCGCCAATTGGATATGCAGTTGGAGATCGGAAAGGAAGCGCTCCAGTCGTGGGAGGAATCGGTTGAGATCGCCGAAGCGCGACTGCGGCAAGGGCTGATCACCCGGTTGGATGTCGATCAGTTCGAAGCGGAGCGGGCGAATGCCGCGGCCCGACTGTTCGAGCTGGAGCGGGCGATGACTCAGAAGGAGAACGAGCTGAGCGTCCTGCTGGGGAGAAACCCGGCTCGAATCGGAAGGGGCCGATCGCTGACCGAGCAGGGAATGACCCCCGAGGTGCCGGCCGGTTTGCCTTCGGAACTCCTTCAACGCCGGCCCGACATCCTCCGATCGGAACAAGACCTGGCCGCCGCAACGGCCCGGATCGGAGTGGCCAAGGCGTCCCGTTTTCCGACGATCAGCTTGACGGGGGTCCTCGGTGTGGCAAGTCCCCAGCTCTCCGGCCTGGAGGAGGGGAAGTTCGGCGCGGCCGGTGTTGGATTGTTCGCTCCTCTTTTCAACGCCCGGACATTCGGGTTCGAGCAGAAGGCGGCGGAGGCGCAGGCAAGACAGGTAATGGCGCTATACGAGCAGACGGTGATCATCGCCTTTAGAGAGGTTGAAGATGCGCTTGTCGCGGTTCGGACGGCCCGCGATCAACACAAGGCAGAGGAAAGCCGGGTTGCAGCGCTGCAGTCGGCCCTTCATCTGGCCGATCTGCGCTATCAAAGCGGGCACGCCAATTATCTCGATCTCCTCACCGCCAAACGCAATCTTTACGAAGCGGAGCTGGCGCTGACCGCCACCCGCCGGCTTCATCTGGTATCGATCGTCCAGCTCTACAAGGCGCTCGGCGGGGGATGGGAGCCGGCGATGGAAACCGCCGCGATCGACCCGGTTCCCTCCTGATTTGCATTGGGGGAGCCGATCGAGCCGGATGACAAAATAGAGGGGTCCTGTTTTTACGCTCCCTTTTGACAGCGGGAACCGGTCGTGATATCTTCGGTCCGGGAAGGTATTCCGATGGGGAAAGCCGATGACAAAAATCAAGATCCAACCGATGCGATCGGTCCGGGAGAGCCCCTTTCACCGCCGGTGATTCGATCGGAGACCGCCGGTCCGGAGCGTTTGTCTCCCGCCCCCGAGGTGTTTCGCCATCCCTTTTTTATCCGGCTCACCCATTGGATCAATGCGCTTTGTCTTCTGATGTTGGTTATAAGCGGCTTTCAGATCTACACCGGCCGTCAATGGCTCTTCGGCCGGTGGCACCACTTCTTGTTCGCTTGGATCTTCTCGTTCAACGGGCTGGTCTATGTCGCTTACAGCGTCGCCAGCGGACATCTTCTCAAAAATCTTTTTCCGGGTTGGAGCGACTTCCGGAAAATCGGATCGACCCTCCGGGACACGCTCTTCTTTCGCCATCCGAAAGGAGCGGAAGCGGCCCGATACAACGTCCTTCAAAAAACCGCCTACACGGGGGTCGTTTTCATTTTGGGGCCGTTGATTCTTCTGACCGGCCTCGCCAGCTCCGCGCGGGGCGAAGCGGTCTTTCCCTTCCTGCACGACCTCTTCGGCACCCGTAAAAGAGCGCAGTCGATTCACTTTAACTTGACGATCCTCTTCATCGCTTACACCGCTTTCCACCTTTTGATGGTGATCCTCACCGGATTCGGCAACAACCTCCGGTCGATGCTCACCGGCTGGTACCGCATCCCACCTGTGGACGAAGGCAACGAAAAATAAAAGAGGGGATAACGGGGATCAGGCGGCTTTAAGAAAAGGGCTCGCTCTGTTTATTCCGGAAGAGGTTGGCGGGCGAAGAAGAATCTCCCTCCGCTTCTAGGACAATTGAAGACCGATATCGAACGTCCCCGCATATCCACCCTCCGGCTGTTTCGTCAGCGGAAGCATCAGCTCTTCGCCGCCGTTTTCAAAAATGCCGTCCTGGCGATTCGTCGTTCGCCGCCCTTTGCTGTAGGGGGGTTGGGTGAAGACCTCGTCGGTGAGGGCATCGTCGAAATAGATCTGCGAGGTAAATTCGTACCCGAACATCGCCTCCGGATCGAGACGGATCTTAAAGTGAATGTGGACCGTTCTGCCGGGGTACCAACCGGGATAAATCGTCAGAAACGGCGCCGTCCCGTCGGCGTCGGTCATCTGGTAGCCGCGCAAGAACTTCTTCCCCCGCGTGTCGAAGGCGTCGTCGCGAACGTCCGAATAAACGCCGTCGGCGTCGCATTGCCAAACATCGACCATGGCCCCTTCGATCGGCGCGCAGGCATTGTCGCGAATGCCATGAACCCGGATCGCCAGTTGGAGCGGAACCCCTTCCTTGACCGATCCGTCCATGGGGTCGGAACGAATGTCGGAGCGGTTGAGCCGCTCATCAACAAAATAGGGCCCTTCCATCTGCTCGGGACGCACGATGCAGGGAGGGATGGAGGCAATCGCCGGCTTTCGAGCCCAAAGGCGCCGCCACCAACCGGGGCCGGCGCCCGGCTCGCACCCCACCAGCAGCGCGGCAGCGGCTGTCCCCATCAAACCGAGCAATGATCGTCGGCTAATCGCCATTGGCTTCCTCCTTTAAGCAATGTTCCCATGATACTATTTTCAGACCCCGCAGGTAAAGGAGCAGGGTCTGTAACAAAGGGCAAGTGAGTCTCTGTGGGGATGCTGATTTATCGGAGGCTAATGCTGGATCGCTTTACGGCTTCAAGCGCTTTCGATGTTCCAATCCTTTCGAGGGCGGACTTCGCATCCAAGCTGACGATCAATTCCTGATCATCGAGAAGCTTGATGAGGGAGGGGACCGCTTCAACCGCGGGTTGCTCCATCGATTTGATCGCGTAAGACGCCCACGAGCGAACGATAAAATCGGTTGAACCGAGCGCTTCAATCGTATTCGACAATGCGGAGAGACCGATCTTTCCGAGCGCGCGCGCCGCGGCAAAACCGATCTCCTGATCGGCCATCGCGGCAACGAGCGGAGAAACGGCATTTTTCGATTTGGAGCCGCGGGAGCCAAGCGCATTCACCGCGGACAGGCGCGCTTTCGGGCGGCTCTCTTCATTTTTTACGAGCTCGATCAGCGCTTCTGTCGGGTCAATCTCTTCGGGTAAATGATAAAATGCGTTTTTTGAAATCAACTCTCTCTGCCGATCACTTCCGCTTTGGATGATTTCGATAAGATCATCGACCTTGCCGATCTTACCCAACGCGACAGAGGCGCAATCAGGAACATCCTGGCTCACTTCATCGAGCAGATCGATCAGGGACGGGATCGCTTCTTCCGCTCCTTTTCCCATTTTTCCCAACGCCCGGCAGGCGCCGAGACGAATGTTCGGGTCTTCGTCTCTTAAAGCATCGATGAGGGCCGGGATCGCCGTACGGCGCAGATTGGAAAGCAAGGTCATCACGACGTCGCGTCTTTCGCTGTCCGGCTCTCGAAGATAAGCAATCATGACAGGAACCGCCGACTCGGTTTCATTTCCCAACGACGCGAGGAGCGCCGCTGCATTGAGCTGAACATCCGCGTCTTTATCTTTGAGCGCTTCTACCAGAAGAGGGAGGTAGTGCACCTGTTCTGCAAGCGCGAATTGACCGACCTCCTGCAAAGCCAGCAAACGCGCGAACGATTGGCCCGACCGAAGCCGCTCCGACAGAGGGTCGGACGATTGGGCCATGAGCGAGGGCGAAGCATAGAAGAAAACCATCACGACGAACAAGAATGTTTTTATTCGTGAGAACATTGGTATTGAACTCACCCGACGTCGATTGTTTTGGTTGATGCTAACGATATCGGTTAGTATACCAAATAAGTAAATTTCGGGAGGAGACCCGATTTCTGAAAAAGGAGACTCTTTCTCCTCTGTTCGCCCAGTCGTAAGCCGATCCCATTCACCCGCCTTTCGTCGCATTCCCCACAAAAATGTAGATCGCGAGTTCGAATGAAAAAAGTTTCTCCACATTTTTATGCATCCCATGCTCGTATAAAAAATAAATATTCTTGATACTAAAACCATGAATGGTGTGCGTCTCGGATGAAAAAGAGCCAGGCGGTCATTCTGGCATACCCTTTGCTCTTACCGGGGGACAGAAGACAATGACGCGCTTCAAGGAGCAATGGCGCTCCTTACCTGAACGGGTAGGGAGCGCTTTTTATTTAACGGAGGAAGCCATGTTTGAAGAAATTTTGGAGTATGGAATTCCAATCATGATCGCCATGGCGTTTGTCAGTTTTATTTGGGCGTTCATTCTGACCGCAGTGAAGTCACCCGGGCCTTTGGAAGAAAAACCGATTCAGTCCAAAACCGATCAGAACCGGGTCTATCCGATGCCGGCCCTGAAAGAGTCGGAATCGGCCTTCTGTGAGAGATCCGAATCGCACGAAATCGAGCCGCAGACCACAGCGGTTTGATCTTCTCGGAAATAGAGGCATGATCGTATCGAACCGATCCTTCTTAAACGAAGGAACGGGGCCGAAAATATTCTTCCAAAAATACGCTTTCCTTTCTCCCAACGGAAAATCCTCTTTTCACCCTCACCTTAATCGGGTATCATAAATATATTCTATGACGACACCTGAACTCCGTCCAAAAAGGGAGGCGCCTTCGGATGTCATCGAAAATCCCAGGCATGTTGACGCAGGATGAGCTCGCCCGGCGGGTGAGCGCGGGGGAGATCGATACGGTCCTGCTCGTCTTCACCGATCACTACGGCCGCTTCATGGGAAAGCGGCTCGACGCCGATTTCTTCCTGGAAGATGCCGCCAAAAAGGGGACCCACGCCTGCGATTATCTTCTGACGGTTGACATGGAGATGGAGCCGGTGCCGGGATACCGGTTCGCCAATTGGGAGAAGGGCTACGGCGACTTTCATCTCATTCCCGACTTCGCCACGCTGCGGGTCGCGAGCTGGCTGGAGAAGACGGCGCTCCTGATTTGCGACGTGGAGAACGAGAAGAACCATCGTCCGGTGGTCCAGGCCCCTCGTTCTATTTTAAGAAAGCAGATCGACCGGGCCGCAAAGATGGGGTACCGGGCGATCGCCGCCTCGGAGCTCGAGTATTACATCTACAAGAATTCCTATCGGGACGCCGCGGCCAAAGGCTACAGCGGGCTTGAGCCGGCCGGCTGGTATCTGGAAGATTATCATGCCCTGCAAGGGGCGCGCGAAGAGGGGTTCAACGGCGCGGCCCGCCGCCACCTCAAACGGTCCGGCATCCCGGTCGAGACCTCGAAAGGGGAGTGGGGGCTGGGGCAACATGAACTGAATGTCCGCTACGCCGACATCCTCACCATGGCCGACCGCCACGTGACCTTCAAGCAATGCTTGAAGGAGATCGCCGAGCAGATGGGATTAAGCGTCACTTTCATGGCGAAGATCGCCGCCGACCAGGCCGGATCGAGCTGTCACATCCACTTGAGCCTCTGGCAGAAAAATCACCCCGCCTTTCCCGGAAAACAGCGCCTCGGTCCGGTCGCCTGTTCCGAAACCTTTCGTTGGTTCCTCGGAGGCTGGATCGCCCATGTCCCGGAGATGATGGTCTTCTATGCGCCGACGATCAATTCATACAAACGATACCAGGCCGGCTCCTGGGCGCCGACGCGGATGGCCTGGAGCTACGATAATCGGACCGCCGGCTTCCGCGTGGTGGGGGAAGGGAACAGCCTACGGATCGAGTGCCGGATCCCCGGCGCCGATTGCAATCCTTACCTCGCCTTCGCCGCCGCGCTGGCGTCCGGGCTCGACGGCATCGAGAACCGGATTGAGCCTCCGCCGATCTTCGAGGGAGATGTCTACGCGGCGCAGAATCTCCCCCGCGTTCCGCGCACCCTCCGCGAAGCGACCGATCTCTTCGAGAAGAGCGAATTCGCGAAGAGCGCTTTAGGCGAAGAAGTGGTCGAGCACTACCTTCACTTCTATCGAACGGAGCAGGAAGCGTACGACAAAGCGGTGACCGATTGGGAACGCCAGCGGTATTTTGAAAGGATCTGACCGAATGTCCCCTCCGCTCATTGGGATCACCACCTACGGCCGCGGTGAGAACAACCGCTTTTATCTTCCGGCGCAGTATGTCGACGCGGTCCGCCGCGCCGGGGGGATTCCGCTCCTCCTTCCTCCCGGAGAGCCTCACGCGGAGAGTCTTTTGGTCCAACTCGAAGGGTTGATTCTGACCGGCGGCGGGGATCTCGATCCGGCCCTCTACGGCGGCGCCCCCCATCCGGCGATCTACATGGTCGATCCGGAGCGGGATAAAAGCGAGATCGCCCTGGTCCAATACAGCGCGCAATCGGCGTTGCCGACGTTGGGAATTTGCCGCGGCAGCCAGATCATCAACGTCGCCCTGGGGGGGACATTGATCGAACACCTCCCCGATGCGGTCGGTGAGACGATCCTCCACCGGCTGCCGCCCCGGGAGCCGACACAACATTCGATTCGGCTCACGCCGGGATGCCGTCTCGCCGAAATCCTCTTTCAAGAGGAATTCCTCGCCCCCTCCTGGCATCATCAGGCGATTCGCCGGCCGGCCCCCGGTTTGAAGGTGGTCGGACAGGCTCCCGACGGAACAGCGGAGGCGGTCGAGATGTCCGATCATCCTTGGCTGATCGGCGTTCAGTGGCACCCGGAGCTGGCCGCCGCCGAGGAGCCGCTTCATCAAAAACTCTTCAATGGTCTCGTCAGCGCCGCTTCAGAGTGGAAACGAAGATAAAAAATAAGGAGAGGACGATGCGGTTAAGAGACAAGGTCGCCCTGATCACGGGGGCGGGAAGTGGAATCGGGAGGGAAGGGGCCCTCCTTTTTTCGAGCGAAGGGGCCGGGATCGTAGCGGTCGATGTCAACGACGACGCCGGAAAAGAGACGGTGAAACAGATCGAATCGAAGGGGGGCAAGGCGATCTATGTCCACGCAGACGTTTCCAAGGGGGGTGACTGTAACAAGATGGTCGCCGCGGCGGAACAGACCTTCGGAAAACTGAACATTCTTTTCAATAATGCCGGGATCATGGACAGCAACGACGACAACGCCATGACGACCGAAGAAGCGGTCTGGGAAAAGACGATGGCGATCAATCTCAAGGGGGTCTTCCTCGGCTGCAAATATGGCATTCCCGCGTTAAAAAGGGCCGGAGGGGGATCGATCATCAACACCGCCTCGTTCGTCGCCGTTCTCGGCGCGGCCACCCCGCAATTGGCCTACACGGCGAGCAAAGGGGGCGTTCTGTCGATGACGCGGGAGCTGGCGGTGATTCACGCGCGGGAGGGGATTCGGGTCAATGCCCTCTGCCCCGGCCCGCTCCGGACGGAGTTGTTGATGAAGTTCCTGAACACGGAGCAGAAGAAGCAGCGGCGGCTGGTCCACATTCCGATGGGCCGGTTCGGCGAAGCGAGGGAGATCGCCAAGGCGGCCCTCTTCCTCGCCTCCGACGATTCGTCGTACATGACCGGCGCGTCGTTGATGGTAGACGGCGGCATCACCGCCGCCTATGTGACGCCGGAGTAATCCCCTTCTTTATGGAAGAGAAATCGCAGGAGGAAAGCGGTGTATCTGAAAGTCATTAATCCTTACGACCAAAAACTTCTCATCGAGCTGCCGTTCGACCGGGGAAAGGAGGTCGAAGGGAAAGTCGCCGGCGCACGCAAGGCGTATGAGCGATGGCGCCGTCTTTCTCTGGAAGAACGGGCGCGCCGCGTCGAGCAGGGGCTGAAATACTTTCGAGATCATGCCGACGAAATCGCCCGCGACATCACCCTGCAGATGGGAAAGCCGTTGACACAGGCGCGGAATGAGGTGAAGGGCTTCTTCCATCGGGCCGAATATATGCTCTCGATCGCGAAGGAAACCCTCGCTCCCGAGATCCTTCCGGGAAAGCCCGGTTTTCATCTCCGGATCGAGCATGCGCCGCTCGGCGTCGTCTATAACATCGCCCCCTGGAATTACCCCCTCCTGACCGCGGTGAATGTGGTCGTCCCGGCGCTCCTGGCGGGGAACAGCGTTCTGTTGAAACACAGTCCGCTCACACCCCTCATCGGCCGCCACTTCGAAGCGGCCTTCGGCGAGCTCGACCCGCCGAATCTCGTCACCAGTCTCATTCTAACCGACAGGGAGGCCTCTCAGCTGATCGGCGACCCACGGATCAACTACGTTGCCTTCACCGGATCGGTCGCCACCGGAACGAAGGTCTATCAGCAGGCGGCGAAGCGGCTGATCGACGCGGGGCTCGAGCTGGGAGGAAAAGATCCGGCCTACGTGGCCGCGGATGCCGATCTTGATTTTGCGGTGGAGAACATCGTCGACGGCGCCTGCTACAACGCCGGGCAGTCGTGCTGCGCGGTGGAGCGGGTCTATGTCCATCAGACCCTTTATAAAAAATTCATCGAGCGGGCGAGAGAAGTGATGAAACAATATCAGCTCGGCAATCCGATCGATGAGAAGACGACGCTCGGTCCGCTTGCCCGCCGGGAAGCGTTGCCGTTTTTGGAAAGCCAGGTGAAGGAGGGGGTTCGCCGCGGGGCGCGGCTTCTTCTCGGCGGCAAACGGGTCAAGGGGATGAAGGGAAACTTTTTCGAACCGACCCTGCTGGCCGACGTTCCGAATCATGCCAAGGTGATGCAGGAGGAGAGCTTCGGTCCGCTCGTCCCGGTCCTCTCGGTCAAAGATGACGGCGAGGCGCTCGCACGGATGAACGAGAGCCGCTACGGCCTCACCGCCTCCATCTGGACACGCGACCGGATGCGCGTCGAGCTCTTCGCGCGGGAGCTGGAGGCGGGGACCGTCTTCCAAAACCGCTGCGACTACCTCGATCCTTGCTTGCCCTGGACAGGAGCGAGAGAAAGCGGAATCGGCTCGACGCTGTCACAATACGGGTTCTATCACCTGACGAGACGGAAGGGGATTCACTTCAGAGCGAGGTAGGGTAGGCCTATGTGCCTGCCCTGTCTTACTGTTATTTATTCCAGTCGCCAAAGATCGTTGAACGGTGTGAATTCTTCCGTGCCGCCGAACAGCAGGAAGTGCCCGGCGGGAACGGCCGTCGGAAAAGTCCGCGCGGGGGGTCCTCCCGATGCTCCATCAGCAGTGGCAAAAGTGTCGTCTTGTAAAACGAAGGCATAGATTTTATCATCGGACGAATTATTGAATGTGCCTCCTCCGAAGAGAAGAAACTTGCTGCCGTCCCAGAACGACGCCGCACAGCAACGGGCCGAAGGCGCCGTTCCTCCCGAAGGGGTGAGTTCTTTCCATGTCGCCGTTTGGAAGGTCGCATCAAACGTTAGCGTCCAGAGATCTCCAAACAGGGTTGCGCCGCTCTGTCCGAATCCTCCAAAACCACCGAAGATAATCATCCGACGATTGGTTGAATCATAACCGACCGCCATGCAACAACGGGCCGAAGGACCTCCCGTCGCAGGCATGGAAATTTGTCGCCAAGTAGGAATAAATTGGGTCGCGTCCTCCAAGACCCAAACATCATCAAATATGGCCACGCCCGTCTGAGCGCCGCCAAATACAATCATGATATCTGCTTGCTCATCATAGACTGCTGCATGTCCCCAGCGGGTGGAAGGAGGTGAACCGTTGAAAGGAGGAAGTTGCCAGGAGGGTGATCCACTACCATCTGCATCTGAAAGCGACCAGAGATCGTTTCTAAGAAGGGAAGTCCCGTCGGTACTGCCCGATCCGGCGAATACAATCATCTTATTGGTCTGTTTATCATA